>JBCCPK010000003.1:300000-481467 GCA_039024915.1 Pseudomonadota bacterium | reverse complement strand
CTCCAACGATGTCCTTGATGGCGGTGGCGGGGATGACACGCTGATCGGCGGCGATGGTAATGACAATCTTAGCGGCGGCGGGGGTATCGATGATCTGTCCGGCGGCGCGGGCAATGATGTCATGGCTGGCGGGGCGGACAACGACACGCTGAACGGTGGCGACAACAATGACCGGCTGTTCGGCGGCGCGGGCGACGACACCTCGAACGGCGATGCAGGCGCTGACTTCATTTCGTCAGGCTCGGGTGACGACATCCTCAATGGCGGCACGGGCAATGACAACCTGTTTGGCGGCTTTGGTGCTGATACAATCGCAGGTGACAGCGGGAACGACACCATTCAGGCTGGTGCCAGTAACGATTTCCTGTTTGGAGGTTCGGGCAACGACACCTTGGAAGGCCGGGAAGGTAGTGACCTGCTCAACGGCGGCACTGGTAGTGACACGCTGATTGGCGGCACAGGTTCCGATACGTTCATCTTCGCGCCAGCTTTCGGCAATGATATTGTGACCGACTTCGAGGATGACATCGATCAGTTGGATCTGACCGGGTTCAACCTTGCGAGCGTCGCAGGAGCTCTGTCATTTGCAAGTGAGGTCGCGGGCGATGTGGTGTTCACCTTCGGGCCAAACACATTCACGGTTCAGAACACCACCGAAGCCCAACTGGCTGACGATATCCTGATCTGAAGCCAGTGCGCGCGGAAGACACTAGATGCCACACCAGCGGCAAGCGGCTACGTGACCACAAGGCCCACGATTTTCATGGCCGCTATTTGCGTTCGAGGGACGTGGAATACTCTGTATCTGGGTCCTCGGGCGCTGGTTCAGCGTTTGCTCGCTCGGTCTCGCCCCTCAAGCAGACCGAAGCACAGATAGTGGATATAGCCAGATGCGAACGCGCCCTTCTCCACCGCATCGCGGACATCTTCATTCCCAGAGAGATAAGCTGTCTCGTCGAATGTCGGGTGAACCTTGATGTTGAGCTTCCGGTGCAGCTTTTGAAGCATTCGTGCGAGGGAAGGCATCTGTAGGTCTGAGAGATCGGATTTGGCTGGATGCAGTGGAGGTTTGTTCAATGCCGGCCTGCGCCCGACGAGGTGGCAAAGCAACCAAACCCGATCGATTTCCTGGAGTTCCTCGCTCGCGGCTCTTGATTGGTGGAGCCCGTTGAAGTGGTCCCACATCGTATCAAGATGCTTGTGGACGTCCTTAATCTCGTCGCTTGTGGCACTCGCTTCATGCCGGTCATCGAAATGATCCCACATGTTATCGAGATGCTTGTGCAGCTGTTGGGCGCGCGACTGCGTGTGGTTCTGGAGCGCCCGGATGAGCCCGATATGGGAACTGTCCTGCTGGATCAGTTGGCGAACCAGATGGTTGGTGTAAAGCGTTGAAAAATGGGCGTGGCGCTTGTTTCCCTCGGTGACGGTATTTCCGTAAACATCGCTCTCCGCTGAGCGGGACACTCGGTGATGGTAGTTCGCGAGTTGCTCATCGATCGTCGCTATGTCTGAGACCGAAAGGACCCGTAGGTTGAAGTCCCAGTCGCCAAGGACGGGGAGGAGCTCATTATACGTCCCTACCTGTTCGATGAGGCTTGAGCGAAACACAAGACTGATGGGTGGATAGCGGTTGGTAAAGATCATGTCACCGAGATCGGCGTTTTCGGAGAAGAACTCCCAAGGCTCGCGTGCCAATTCGATCACCCCGCCATCGCGTATGTCTTCCTTGATCACATGACAATTTGTGGCGACCGCCGAATAGAAATGCCCGGGTTTTGAATTCAGGAAGCCAACGGCTCGCTCAAGAAACTCAGGCTGCCAGCTGTCATCATCGTCGTGGATGGAAAAGTAGGCCTGTTTCGACTGTGCCAGGCCTGCGTTGGATGCGGCCTCCATGCCTTTTGATGTCTCATGGTGGATAACCGTGAGCCGGTCTTTAAAGGCCGTTGTGTATCTCTGGACGATCTCGTCCACCTGCGTTCGATCCCCCCCATCGTTGACGAGAAATAGGTGCCAATCCGTGTGGGTCTGGTTGAGGACGCTTTCTAGGGCGCGCGACAGAAGGAGCGGGCGGTCCTTTGTGCGGGTGATGACCGCAACACTTTGCTCTCCTGTTGTTCGGTAATGGCTGGCCGGGTGGCGATCAAAGAATTGCGTCATGGGTGATGAGTATCGGACTGTTTGTTGTTGTTGGTCTTGGGCTGGCCTCTTGCGATAGCATAAGCGATTTAAGCCGGCTGAGATACGTACCCGACGGGACGAGCCAAAGCTTTGTTTCTTTAAACGATAAGCTCCTGTGATCGTCGTTCATGACCAGTTTGTCCGGAGCGCAAAGAAAGATGCGGAGGTGTGGGCAACGTGTTGTCGGTGCATGGTGGCCTTTCTTGTTCTTGGGACGATCCGCCAGGACCGCCATTGCTGAAGCGGCAACCGTTCAAAAGAACATTCTTCCCTGTTTCTGGCGCGGGACGATCGTGCGGCGTGCATTGAGCCGCTGAGCAATCAGTGGCACAGACGTGGGTCCCGCTCGATGGGTAAAGCATGGAAACCTGTGCGCCTTGCTCAGTAAGGTTCGGGGCGCTCAAGGCTCTGGCAAAGAGCGGAAGCCCGCACTGCAAGGAGGACAACATCAGCATGCGTGAAAACAGGTGGAGCGACGTTGAAGCAGCACGTTGGATCGACGCAGCGCGAGACAACGTCGCCGACCGCGCGCTCGCTGAACGGGTATACTCCTCGCGTCTGATCGGTAGCGACCCAGACCTCGTCATGCACGGTGGGGGGAATACCTCGATCAAGCTCAAGCGCCCGGACCTTCTTGGTGTTCTTCAATCGGTCATCCACATCAAGGGCAGCGGGTGGGACCTTGATAGCCTTGAAGCACCGGGCATGCCCGGCGTTCGGCTTGACCCCCTGCGGGAGCTTCGTAGCCTCGACCGCCTCAGTGATGAGGAGATGGTCAATGTACAGCGTTCGAACCTTCTCAACTCAAGCGCGCCGAACCCCTCTGTTGAGACCTTGCTCCATGCCTTTCTGCCCCAGCGCGTGGTTGATCACACCCATGCTACCGCGTTTCTAGCCCTTGCCAATTTGCCTGAAGCGGAGGCGGCGGTGCGTGAGATTTTCGGAGGGAGACTTGCTGTTGTTCCCTACATCATGCCTGGCTTTGCGCTCGCCAAGGAGGCGGCGGGCGTCTTTGACGCAAACCCGGACGTTGAGGGCTTGGTACTTCTCAAACATGGGCATTTCACATGGGGAGAGACCCCGCGTGAAAGCTATGAACGGGTAATTGACCACACTAATTTGGTGGAGGCGTGGCTGCGCGATATGAAGGGCGGCCGGGCGTTCGCGGCTACTGTGCGCCGAGACCGAATGCCGATTAGCCGTGCGCGCGCGCTATCTGTCCTTCCCAACCTGCGAGGTGCCGTCGCACGTGCTCGCCCGGTTGGTGGCAAGGGTATGCCCAAGCCAGTTATCTTCGATGTACGCAGCAGCGACGAGATTAACGCGTTTCTCCGACGCGACGATCTGCCCGAACTCGCAAGACGCGGTGTCAGCTCCCCGGATCATGTCATCCGGACCAAGGGCGAGATGCTGTGGCTTGCGTCTGACCGTCAAGAACCCGCAATGGTCGAGGCGGCGGTCAGCGCATTCGCGGATAACTATATCGCCTTTTTTGCAGAGCAGAATGCTCGCGTTGGCGAGAGCAAGACGATGCTCGAGCCCGCCCCATGCGTCGCCTGGGTCGACGGTGTTGGAATCGTTGGGATGGGCAAGTCTGCCGGAGTTGCATCCGTGATCGGAGACCTTGCCGAGCAAACGGTTGAAGTCATGACACTTGGCGAAGCGGCGGGCGGTTTCTTCCCTATTGGCCAGGATGACCTATTCGATATGGAGTATTGGTCTCTGGAGCAGGCCAAGTTGGGCAAGTCCAGCCCGAAAGCTTTCGAAGGTCAGATCGTATTGGTAACCGGCGCGGCCAGCGGCATAGGGCTCGCTACTGCACAGGCGTTCGCCAATCAGGGCGCCGCTCTGGTCCTTGCCGATCGTGATGGTCACTCTCTGGAGGCGGCAGTTGAGAGCATTGGCGCCGATTGCCTTGCAGTGGAAACCGACCTGACGGAGCCGGGGGCAGCGGACGACATTGTGGCAGAGGCCGTCCTGCGCTTCGGTGGGGTCGATCTGCTGGTGTCAAACGCCGGTTACGCGCCACAGGGAATGCTAAGCGATTTGGAGGACGAGGCGGTCCGCGCGAGTTTTGAGTTGAATTTCTTCGCGCACCTGTCCATGGCCCGAGCAGCCGCATCGGTCATGTGCCGACAGGGCATCGGCGGGCAGTTGTTGTTCAACGTGTCAAAGCAGGCAGTCAATCCCGGAAAGGGCTTTGGTGCTTATGGCCTTCCCAAGGCGACGACGTTGTTTCTGGTCAAGCAGCTGGCGTTGGAGTTTGGTGCGCATAACATACGTGTGAACGGCATCAATGCTGATCGTATCCGGACCGGGCTTCTCACGGACGATTTTGTTAAGGCCCGCGCCGCCGCCCGTGGCGTTAGCGAAGACAGCTATATGCGTGGCAACTTACTAGGTCGGGAAGTAGAGGCGCGCCATGTTGCAGAAGCGTTCGTGGCGCTGGCGAAAATGGAGCGCACCACTGCCCACATTCTCACCGTCGATGGTGGCAACATTGAAGCGTCATTGCGCTAGTGCGTTCGCACTTCCGACAACCATCCATCCGAACGGCCCATGCTTGGTCCGTAAAGCCGATTCAAGCCGACCCCGCGATTATCTGTTGGCCACCACTAGTACGCTCGATCGTTATGACATAACCGCAGGGGGTGCGGGCTGAAACGCGCGGCGCGCGTTGGCCATGTGCTTACAACTGGTGCGTTTGGGCGTGGGTTCTTCGCCCTACTTTATCTGCACACAATTTCTGCACTTGCTGAAATATCAGGCGTTTAGAGTGTCAAACGATCAAATGTGCTCACAAAACGAACGCATGTGTTTCGCCAGGAATGAATGAGTGCCTAAAAAATAATCTTCGATGAATCTCTAGCCAAATTTGAATTTGCCGCGCGCCAAACTGTTCTGCTTATGTCGCGCCGCATCGGTTCGCGCAACGCGGCTCCGCAGCGTCAGAACCGCAAAAGTTTTCAGAAAACGGGCTAGGAGTTCTCCCGACATGAGCAAATCAAAATTTTCTCTCACGCGGCGCAGCGCCATGGGGTTGCTGGCTACGACCGCACTGCCATTCACGCCACTGCGCGCCCTCGCTCAGGGCGAGCCGATCAAGATAGGTATCCTGCATTCGCTGTCTGGAACCATGGCGATCTCTGAGACGACGCTCAAAGACACTATGGAGATGCTGATCGCACAGCAAAACGAGAAGGGTGGCGTGCTTGGTCGGCCTCTCGAAGCTGTTGTTGTCGACCCAGCCTCCGACTGGCCGTTGTTTGCCGAAAAGGCACGTGAACTGATTTCGGTCGAAGGCGTTGATGTGATGTTTGGCTGCTGGACCTCGGTTAGCCGCAAATCTGTCCTGCCCGTCATCGAAGAGCTGAACGGGTTGCTCTTCTACCCTGTCCAATATGAGGGCGAAGAATCATCGAAGAACGTCTTCTACACCGGTGCAGCGCCGAACCAGCAGGCGATCCCTGCAACCGATTACTTCCTTGAGGAACTTGGCGTCGAAAAGTTTGCGCTGCTTGGTACTGACTATGTGTACCCGCGCACCACCAACAATATCCTCGAAAGCTACCTGCAATCCAAGGGCATTGCGCCGGAGGATATTTTCGTCAACTACACGCCGTTTGGGCACTCTGATTGGTCGTCGATCGTTGCAGATGTTGTTGCGCTCGGCGCGGATGGCCAGAAGGTTGGAGTTATCTCCACGATCAACGGTGACGCCAACATCGGCTTCTATCGCGAGCTCGCAGCGGCAGGTATCTCTGCCGATGACATTCCGGTCGTCGCTTTCTCGGTCGGGGAGGAAGAGCTTTCCGGCCTCGATACGTCCAACCTCGTGGGTCACCTGGCTGCGTGGAACTACTTCCAGTCAGCCGACACGGAGATCAACGAAGAGTTCGTCGCCGCCTGGAAAGCCTTTGCCGGCGAAGATCGTGTGACGAACGATCCGATGGAAGCGCACTATATCGGCTTTAACATGTGGGTGCAGGCGGTCGAACAGGCCGGCACGACGGATGTGGATGCTGTCCGTGACGCCATGTACGGCCAACAGGTTCCGAATCTGACCGGCGGCACCGCTGAAATGCTGCCGAACCACCATCTCACCAAGCCGGTGCTCATTGGCGAAATTCGTGATGATGGTCAGTTCGACATCATTTCGCAGACCGAAGAAGTTCCGGGCGACGCTTGGACCGACTTCTTGCCAGAGTCGGCTGTTCTCGCCTCCAACTGGCCTGAGCTTGGATGCGGCATGTACAACACTGAGACGTCGACCTGCGTGCAGATCGAGTCGAACTACTAGGTTCAGCCAAGCTCTTCGGAGCCGTTAAATGTCTGACCGGGGAGAGCGTTTCGCTCTCCCCGGTCTCTGTCTGCCCCCTTGTTCGGTGCTCGACCGCATGTTGTTTTCCGTCCCGCTGCGCTTGTTTGCTGTCGTTTGTATCGGCTTGCTTTTTCTGGCCGCGCGACCAGCAGTTGCCCAGGAAGCAGGCCCGCTCCAAAATCTGCTGCAGGAAAACCGAGAGCTCATTGAACAAAGCTCTCGGCGGACTATCGGGCCGGTCATAGAAGCTATCGTTGGAAGCGGACTCGAGCAGGCTCCAGCGTTTCTCGAAGCCTGGCAAGCCAGAAGTGTTTATCAGCGCAGCTCGGATGGCTTGTTTTTTGTCGGGCGCGAAGTGGACGGCGACGACGTCGCCTTCGATGTCGACACGGGTGCTGACGTGGAGCCCATCACACGGGACACATACGATCAACTGCGCCCCAATGGTGGCGTTCGCGGTGTCATCGGCGCGGCGCTGGTCCAGTTTCAGCTTTCCGATCCTAATTCCGAAACGCGGCAAGCTGCGCTTCAGGCGATTGCCCGCGATGCCCAGGAATCACACCTCCCCGCATTGAGGGCTTCTATCGATGGGGAAAGCGACCCAGAGATTCTTGCGCGGAAAGAGCGCCTTGAACGAATTTTGACCATTGAATTTGGAGAAACGGAAGAGGAACGGGTCGAGGCGATTGAAGGCTTTGCCGGCGATATCGGCCTAGATGTACGCGCTGCGCTCAACCCGCTGCTTGTCACCCGACTTGAAGTAACAGCGGCAGCCGAGCCACCGGCTACCCAAAACGTTGCTCGGGTCCTGCAGCCGGGCACGGACGCGCTCCCCCGCAATGAGGCTTATGCCCAGTTGGTCGGCGCGCGACTGGCCCCGCCCGTGATCTCGTCAGATGACGTTCGCAGCGCTCTGATAGCTAACATTGAAGGCGCAACTGTTGGTGGCTTTGCCGTGGCTAACCTCGATAACGAGGACACACGCATCCTAGCCTACCAGACCCTTGCCGAAGCAGGGCTGGTTGACGCCGCGCCGACAGAAGATGAGATCGAAGCAGCCCTTTCGGCGCATACGTTCTTTGAGAGCTATGCTGAGCGTTCACCCGCGGTCACAGATGCCGCATCTGCGACACTGCAGTCCATCGAAATAAGTCTCCTCGCCAACCAGACGGCCGACCTTGCCCTCGATGCGCTATCGCTCGGCTCAATTTACTTCCTCGCCGCCATCGGCCTTGCCATCACCTTTGGTGTCATGGGCGTCATCAACATGGCCCATGGCGAGTTCATTATGCTGGGTGCGTACACGGGCTACGTGGTGCAGCTCTTCGTGCCTGACCTAACCCTGTCTATCCTTATTGCTTTGCCTTTGGCCTTCGCGATCACCTTCGGTGCCGGAGTGGCGATGGAGCGGCTTATCATCCGCTGGCTTTATCAACGCCCGCTCGAAACGCTTCTCGCTACCTTTGGGATTTCGATTGCACTGCAGCAGCTCGCCAAGAATATCTTCGGCACCCAGGCTCGCCCCTTCACCGCGCCGGACTGGCTCGATGGCGCGCTGGTGATCAACGATGTCGTCGCGATCAGCTACATCCGCATTGCGATCTTCATTCTGGCGCTTGTGTTTCTTGCGATCTACCTGTTCGTAATGAATCGGACCCGGCTGGGCCTTGAAGTGCGTGCCGTTACGCAAAACCCAAAGATGGCCGCCTCGATGGGTATCAACCCGGACCGGATCAACATGTTGACCTTCGGCTTCGGCTCGGGAATCGCGGGTGTCGCGGGCATTGGTATCGGCCTGTTCGGACAAGTCACCACGGAGATGGGCCAGCAATACATCGTCCAAAGCTTCATGACTGTCGTGGTCGGCGGTGTCGGTAGCGTGTGGGGAACGCTGGCGGGTGCAGGCATGATCGGTGGGCTTCAGAAATTCATCGAGTTCCTCAACCCCTCCAATACGCTCGCCGCCCAAACCTACATGATCCTGTTCATCATTTTGTTCATTCAGTTCAGGCCACGCGGCATTGTCGCGCTCAAGGGCCGGGCCGCGGAGGGTTAGGTCGGGCTCATGGAGAGAACCTTTCTGATCAAGAACCCAAGCGTGATGATTTTCATCAGCTTGCTCGCGGTATTCACTTTGACTGTGACGCTGCTGTCGGAAGGCCTCGGGACGGGCTTTGTCTCCACCGCTATGGTCAAGACCCTCGGCATGACGCTTTGCTTTTGCCTTATCGCGATCGCGATGGATTTGGTCTGGGGGTATTGCGGTATCCTCTCGCTCGGCCATTTCGCCTTCTTCGGACTTGGCGGCTACATGATCGGCATGTGGCTCATGTATGCGCGCACCGAAGACATCGTTGCTGCATCGCTGGCCAATGCGGAGCTTCCGCCGACCGAGCAGGAGATCGTAGACGCGATCGGGACCCAGATCTTTGGTGTCGTCGGCTCGTCGGAGTTTCCCTGGGTGTGGGCCTTCGCCGATAGCCTCCTTATTCAGTTGATTCTGGTGGTCGCGGTTCCGGGGTTGCTGGCTTTGGTCTTCGGCTGGCTCGCGTTCCGATCCCGGGTGACGGGGGTATATCTTTCCATCCTTACCCAAGCGATGACGCTCGCCTTGTCGCTCTACCTGTTTCAGAACGACAGCGGCCTGCGCGGGAACAATGGGCTTTCAGGCCTGCAAAACATCCCCGGAATGGCTGATACGCCGCAAAGCGTTCTTTCGGTCTGGTTCCTCTGGGCATCCGCGGTTGCGCTGGGGCTTGGCTACATGTTCGCGGCCTGGGTGGTCTCAGGGAAGTTCGGGTCGGTCATTCGCGGCATACGGGACGACGAAGCGCGGGTCCGGTTCCTCGGCTACCCTGTGGAAGGCTTCAAGCTGTTTATCTTCACGCTCACAGCCGTGATGGCCGGCATTGCGGGCGCGCTCTATTACCCTCAGGCGGGCATCATAAATCCCGCGGAAGTCGCGCCAATCGCCTCGATCTATCTCGCGGTCTGGGTTGCCATCGGAGGACGCGGGCGGCTCTATGGTGCGGTTATCGGTGCAGCTTTCGTTTCTCTGCTTTCAACATGGTTCACCGGCGGGCGCGTTCCCAATGTAAACCTAGGCTTCTACACCATCGAGTGGGTAAGCTGGTGGCAAGTCGCACTCGGTGTTTCATTTGTTCTGGTGACGTTGTTTGCACCTAAAGGCATTGGAGGGCTCGCCGACCTCTTCATAAACCGCAAAATGCCAGATCGGCATGGCGCCGACCTGGGGCCGGATACCGGTTCGTTACGCGAGCGCGAGGCGGACGCATGAGGCTCGGTAAATGATAACGCTCCTCGAGGTCTCCGCCGTTTCTGTTAGCTTTGACGGCTTCAAAGCCATCAATAATCTGTCCTTCGAAATTGGCGAGGCGGAGTTACGCGCGATTATCGGCCCCAATGGCGCTGGCAAGACCACGTTCATGGACATCGTAACCGGCAAGACCCGGCCCGATGAGGGACAGGTGTTGTGGGGAGAAACCAGTCAATCCCTCCTACGAATGTCCGAAAGCCAGATTGCGCGTGCGGGTGTTGGCAGGAAGTTTCAGCGCCCCACCGTTTTTGAAGATCAGTCTGTCGAAGACAATCTGTTGCTTGCGCTCAAGAAAAATCGCTCTCCCTTCAGCGTGCTTGCCTTCAAGAAAACGTCTGACGACGCCGATTCCATCGTTGCCCTCGCCGATGAAATTGGTCTCGGTGATCAGCTCAAGCGCAAGGCCGGCGAACTTTCCCATGGTCAGAAGCAGTGGCTCGAGATCGGCATGCTCCTCGCCCAGGATCCGCAATTGCTGCTTGTTGATGAGCCGGCAGCTGGCATGACCTTGGCTGAGCGCGAACATACCACCGAAATTCTCAAGCAGGCTGCCAAGACACGCGCCGTGGTTGTCGTTGAGCACGACATGGAATTTGTGCGCCGTCTTGATTGCAAGGTGACGGTTTTGCACGAAGGCTCCGTTTTGGCGGAGGGTTCGCTCGACCATGTCACGCAGAACCAAGACGTTATCGACGTCTATTTGGGCAGGTAAAAGCGTGCTGAAAGTCGAAAATCTGACCTTGCATTATGGTGGCTCGCAGATCCTGTACGGCGTCGACCTGGAGGCCGAAGCAGGGCAGGTGACGTGCGTTATGGGCACCAACGGCGTTGGGAAGACGAGCTTGCTCAAAGCGCTTGCTGGGGTTCACCCCGCCTCAGGCGGCACGATCTCCCTGCAGGATAAACAGATCGACAAGTTGTCGGCCTACGCGCGGGCGCAACACGGCGTAGGGTATGTGCCGCAAGGGCGGATGATCTTCCCGCTTTTGACCGTTCGCGAGAACCTCGAAACCGGCTTTGCCTGCTTGCCGAAAGACCAGCGGTCGGTACCGGACGAAATCTACAAGCTTTTTCCGGTGCTCAAGGAGATGCAGGGCCGGCGAGGGGGCGACCTGTCTGGTGGCCAACAACAGCAGCTGGCGATCGCAAGAGCCATGATCCTCAGGCCAAAAGTGTTGTTGCTTGATGAACCCACAGAGGGCATTCAGCCCAACATTATCCAGCAGATTGGCCGCGTCATTGATTATCTTCGCGACCAGGGGACCATGGCGATCGTGCTGGTGGAGCAGTATTTCGACTTCGCTTACGAGCGCGCCGATCATTTCACGGTCTTGCAGCGCGGCAGCGTTATCGCGTCTGGCACAAAAGACGAGTTAAGCGAAAGCAAGGTTCGCGAAGCAGTCAGCGTCTGACAGCGCGACGGTCGAGATGGCTTGTCCGTGACCTGTTGGCCGCAGCGACAGCAAATGAAAGCGACATGGCGAGGTCGAGGCTCAACTACGCCGTCGCGCTACATCCATTTGGGTACAGTCACCTTCTCAAATGTTTGCAAGCCCTTGATGAGGTCTGCTGGCTCTTCTTCAACCACAATCGAGCGGCGATGCGCCGAGGGTAGGAAACGCTGCGCGATCATATGGTCGATGAAAGCCATAAACGGTTCATAGTACCCATCCACGCTCAACAGCCCAGCTGGCTTGTCGATTTCGCCTAGCTGATTGAGGGTCCAGACCTCCATGAACTCTTCTAAGGTTCCAATACCGCCAGGCAGCGCAATGAAAGCATCAGCCAGCTCGACCATACGCGCCTTGCGCTCTTTCATGGTCGGCAAGATTTCGGTCCGCGTGATGCCCGTGTGCAGGTGGCCCTTGTCGTGCAACCGCTGTGAGATGACGCCATGCACCTCTCCGCCCGCTGCGAGCGCGGCATCAGCAAGGGCGCCCATCAGCCCCTTGTGCGTCCCGCCATAAACCGCCACGAGACCTGCTTCGCCCAGCGCCTTACCAAGGCCTCGCGCGGCATCGAGATATTTGTCGCCTTCGCCTGTGTTGGAGCCGCAATAAACGACAATCGAGCGAAGAGGCTTGTCGGTCATGCGAACTCAAATCGGATGTCGTGTGCGCCTTTCCAAAGTATCGCGTTGCCAAGGTCCATCAAGTTCTCGTGGCCCGATGTGAGCGTTATGAAGTGATTGCCGGCAAGTTGCCCCATCTTCGATTTGAAGTGGAGCCCGCCATAAGCAAGCAGGATCTCCGTTTCGGAAATACCTCCGGGATAAAGGATGATCTGGCCAGGCGCCGGGAAGCTTGTGTGGTTCTCGTAGCCCACGCCAAAGTCCGTATCGCCCAGAGGTATCCAGACCCCTTCTCCGCTCCAACGCACGTGCACAAGCTGGCCCGCATACGGCATCACCTTCTTGAAGGCAGCACATGTTTGCGGCGCCGCCTCTTCTTCCAGCTTCGCGTCAAAAGTATACGGTCCGGCATGGACCATCAGCTTGCTCATGAAATGCTACCTTTCAAAAATAATGGCACAGGGTCCGCCGCCATCGGGCCCTTGATGTTCAGCGCCGCCAGATACAAACAGCTCCGTAAGTCCAGTCGCGCCCGCCAGAACCCCCGCAACAAAACCTCGGGCATGGCGCGTTGATGAGATGTCGCTGTCGTCGAGCATCGAGTGCCGATGCCCGCGCACCTGGCCCGACTGCGAGGCTTCAGCCTTGGCGAGAACAGCTTTTACTTGCTTCCTTTCATGGGCTGCAAGTTGCCCTGCAAACGGCCCCAGATTCCGCGCCAAAAGGCTGTAAACAGAGCTGAGATCAAGACAATCCTGCATGACTGCATGGTCGATGGCGAGGGGGCCCGACCAAGCGTCGCTCATACCCATGACAAGGACTTCGCAGGCCATCAGTTCAATGCCCGCTGAGCAGGAAGCGCGACCGGAGTATACCGAGACATCGGTACCGATTCTTGCGTCGCTCAGGGCTGATCGTTCCACTTCGCCCAACGCGACCGCCACCCCCAGCGCGCTCGCACCGCGCGACAGACCCATGGATTTCAGCGTACTGGTTGTCGCGACAGCGTCTGGACCCCCAGCTTGTTCAATGCGCTCGGCGGTTAGAAGCGGGCATTTGATCTGAACAAAATGCACATCCTCGACGGATGCGATGTTGGCGGTTTCCATACACGATTTGGTGGCGTCGGCCACAAGACCGGCCTGCGCCAGCGTACCGATCTCGCTCGGCTCAAACGGGCGCGTAATTGTCTGCGCGGTGGCAAGCGCACCAGTCGGCGGCACAGAGGTTTCCGTAACCGAGATGACGATCCAATGTGGGCTTAAGGCGCCTTCGGTGCCCCCGGACATGATCAGGCATACCCGGTCGAGTGCTTCATCCGTTAGGTGGCGCGCTAAAAGCAGCCTCAATGACTGAACTGCATAGCCGCGTGTGAAGTCGTTGACGCAACCGTTCCCTTCGGTTTTTCCAAGGATCGCAATGACCGACTGCGGCGCAAGTTCACCCGCGTTGATGAGCCCAGCGATCCCCGAAATATCATCGGGTGATGCCATGGCAATCCGGTGGACCCGCGTTTCGCGCGCCATCAACAGCAGCCCTCATAGGCCTTGTAGTGCTCGTTCAGGTGTGGCTCGAACTGCGCCCAATGCGCGAGAAAAGTGTCAGCATCTTTGAGGCCGGAGCGATATTGCTTGCGCAACTCATCCTGCGCTTCATCGAGGTTGATGCCAGTTGGTTGGCCCTTGGCGACAATCGTTTTTCCTTTAGCAATCACTTCGAGCAGATTGGCTTTCGCTGCGCGCGTGAACAGATAGTCGAGGGGATCAACCGCCATCAGCCCGTCGCGGTCAAGCGCGTTGAGATCAAGGACGAGCAAGTCTGCAGGTTCACCAACCGCAATCATGCCCCCCGGTGGAAGGCCGAGGCCTTTGCGTGCGCTGTGGCAGACAGCCTTGAGCACGTCCACGCGGGAAAGACCGTCGGCAAAGGCCCAACCCTGATTTAGGTGGCGGAACAGCCGCATTTCTCGCAAGGCGTCGTCATCCTCGTCAAAGGCGCAGCCATCCAGGCCCATCGCAACCTCGATGCCCGCTTCAAGCATTTTTGCAGCGGGCGCTATGCCGGACGCGAGGTGAAGGTTCGATGACGGATTGATGGACACCCGCGCACCTCGTGCTGCGAGTATCGTCATCTCGGCAGGTCGTAAATGCACCCCGTGGGCGCAAGTCAGGCGCTCCGAGAGAAAGCCGATGTCATCGAGAAAACTAATCATGCCGTTCGGGTAGTTTTCATCGGCCCATGTCCGCTGAGGCAAGGTTTCCAGCAGATGCATGTGCACCCGCCGTCCGGTGCGTTGGGAGGCTTCAGCGATCGCTTTGAGCATCGCATCGGAGCACCAATGGACACCGGCAGGGCCGTACTGCACATCCACATGCGGTTGGTCAGCCAGCCCTTCAGCAAGGTCTTCGATCGCTTGCATTTGCCTTTCAAGCGAAGGTAACGGCTGGAGCCATAGCGTCTCGGTCCAACCGCGAACCTTCTCCGGCAGACCAGCAAGCAATGGCTCATGATCTTTATAGGTCAGCGGATTGCGGTCGCGCATTGACAGGGCGAAACCGATGGACACTCCGATATCTTTAGCCGCGCGCGCGATCTCGCGTGCCTCGGCGACGATATCTGTCCGCCCCATCGGCCGCGTCAGATGGACCATCACCGATGTGCAACCACCCACTGCGGAGCGTCCCAGCGAACACAGGGCCGCCAGATAGGGATCAACCGATGGCATGATGGCGAGGCTTGGCAGCCAGGTTTCAAGCGGCTTGAAGCCCGAACCGAAGGAGGTTGTTGAGAGCGGTCGGGCGTGATTGTGTGCATCAGCGATGCCGGGCATCACGAGCGTTCTCGGGCTTTCCGGCGCAGTTTCCAGAGGCTCAATTCTGCTAATTGTCCCGTTATCGATGGTGAGGCTGACCGGCCCGGACGCCTGATACTCCGGGCCGATCAATGCGGCGTGACAGGGAAGGACACGCGCACTCATCTTCTGTTAGAGCATCCGATCTTCGGCGGCCGGCAGGAACTGCGGATCGTATACCGCCGTGGCGTCGGGCGCGGACGGCAACTCATACAGTTCCGAAATGATGCCGATGGACCGGGTCAGACGCTCCATGTCGACCGCCCCGATGCCGGCGGCGGTGCTCTCATCGGAAACGATCAGATTGTCGAGGGCAAACTGAAGGCGTAACAACTCGAGGTCCTGCTCAATCAGCGGTTCGACACCGGCCACGACGCCGACACCCGCCTCAGGATCTGCGAGCACGTCTTGCACGGCACGATTGATGGCACGCACCAGACCGGCAACGGCTTCAGGGTTCTCGTTGTACAAGGCAGGAGAAACCATCACGCCGTTCGAATAGATGTCGAGCCCTGCGTCCCCATACGGAAACCAGGTGAAGTCCTCCATTGGGTCCATATCGAGCCCGATTATGTTGAGATAGCTCGTGACGTTGAAGACGAGCGAGCCAGCAACCTGGCCCTGAATGAGCACCTGCTCCTGGAGGTTTGGTGCGATCGAGAGGATTTCGACGGCCTCGGCATCAAAGCCCGCAGCATCGGCCAGCGCTGGGAAGAGACGAGTTGAGGCCGAACCCGGAGGCGCCCCGATGGTTTCGCCTTCAAGATCGGCAAGTGTGCCGATCGGCCCGTCGGATTTTGTCAGCACCGCGAAGGGTGGCTGGTTATAGATCTGATAGACCATCACTGGCGCTTCGCCTGGCGTCAGCGCCGCATTTTGGATGATGGCGTTCATGTCACCAAACCCAGCATCGTAGGCGCCTGACATGATGCGGGTGACGGTGGCCGCTGAGCCTTCACCCTGATCGATTGTGACGTCGAGGCCTTCTTCTTCAAAGTAGCCGGCCTCCAGCGCATGATAGAACCAGGCGTGCACACCCTGGATTTTCCAGTCGAGCGTGAACTTGATGGGAACGTTGTCGGCCCATGCCGTCCCGGTGAGGACGGCAAACGCACCGACCGTTGCGAGGATTTTCTTCAGTCTCATTGCAGTCTCCTGTTTTCGTAGGGGGGCAGTGAATTCGGATGTGCATTCAGAGAGTGGCGGCGATCACATCACCTCCGATTTCCGCATGGCCCAGCCAGCGACGCGTCTCTCGATGAACAGGAAGACGACGTAGAGTCCGACCCCAAGCGAAGCGAGGACGAACAAGCCGGCGAAGACAAGCGGAACATTGAACGATGAGGAGGCGATCATCATCATGTTGCCGACACCCCTGTTCGACGCCACGGTCTCTGCGATAACGGAGCCCACGAACGACAGGGTGACAGCCACCTTCAGCGAGGCGAAGAAATAGGGCATCGAGCGCGGCAATCCGACATTCCAAAGAATGTCGAGCTTGGATGCCTTCATCGACTTCATCACATCTTCAAGCTCGGGCTCGACGGTCGCGATACCCGTCGCGACATTCACCACGATGGGAAAGATGCAGATGATCATGGCGGTCAGGATCGCAGGCACCGTACCGGCGCCGAACCAGAGAACAAAGATCGGAACCAGCGCGACCTTCGGGATCGACGAAATGCCCACCAGCAAAGGATAGGCTGTGTCAAAAGCGAGCTTCGACGAGCCGATCAGCACGCCAAGAGACAACCCGATCGCAACGCCGAACGAGAAGCCCACCATGGTGGTGTAAAGCGTCTGCTGCGCGTGCGGCTGGATGCCCGGCCACAGCTCGATCAGGGTGGCGATGACCACACTGGGACGTGGCAAGATAAGCTGCGAGATGCCCGCAAGGATGCAGACCAGCTCCCACAAAAGAAACACGCCAATGATCAGGGCGGCGGACGCGATTTTGCGCTGAAGAGTTGTCATGTGGCCGCCTCCGGCTTGTGGACGATCAGGCTGCGTAGATGCTGGACGCGCTGTACGAAAGCGGGCTCGAAGGTCATGTCGAGCGTGCGCGGACGCGGGAAATCGACTTGGCTGTCCTCAATGATGCGGCCCGGGCGCGCGCTCATCACGCAAATGCGGTTGGCTAGAAACGCCGCTTCACGCAGATCATGGGTGACAAGGATGACGGTTGAGCCCCGTTCGGCCCAAAGCTCCTGCATCGTCCCCCACAGCTCCTCGCGCGTGAATTGGTCGAGCGCGCCAAAGGGCTCATCGAGCAGCAGGAGATCGGGGTCATGAACAAGCGCCCTGCAAAGATTGGCACGCTGCTGCATGCCGCCCGACAATTGCCAGGGGTTTTTATCGGCGAAGTCGATCAGCCCAACCTGCTTGAGGAGTGCATCGACCCGATCCTTGTATTCCCCATGGCGCTTTTCGCGGTACTCTGACCGAAAAGGCCGAACGATCTTGAGCGGCAGCATCACATTATCGCGGATCGTCATCCACGGCAGCAGGGTTGAGCTCTGAAACGCCATACCGACCCGCGCAGGGTTCGCACCCAACTCACGGCCCGCGAAATAGATGTTGCCGGTTGTCGGCGCCAGAAGCTCGCTCACCAGCTTGAGGATCGTCGACTTGCCGCACCCAGACGGCCCGACCAGCGCAACGAAATCGCCACTGTTGACCGACAAATCGGTGGGGGTGAGCGCAAGCGTTTTGTTTGCGCCTTTGCCGTACTCCACCGACACACCTTCAAAGCGCACAAGTGGCTCGCCGGTCTTCGCGGCAGTCCCGCCTATTTGGGGGGAGGTTTGCAGCATCAAGCCTCCACCATCCGGACCGGGTTCGGCATCACCGTCTTCCGCCCAATGATAGCGCTGAGATATTGATCCTCGTTCACGAGCTTGGGTTTGGGCATCTGCTGAATGTCTGTGACCTGCTTGCCATGGCCCTTCATGGCCTCAACAAGCTTGCGGTCGCGCTGCACGAACTGCCCGCGCACCAGCGTGTGGATCGCCGCGCCCTGAACGTCGGTACCCTCAAAGGGCGTTATCTTGCCCCGTGAATGCAGTTCGGCGGCGCGGATGGTCTCTTTGCGGTCCATATCGACCACGGCGATGTCGGCATGAGCGCCAACGCTGAGCTGACCCTTGGTGGGGTACAGACCGAACGCTTTCGCCGGGTTCACAGCCGAGATCTTGACGTAATCCTCAAGGCTCATCCGTCCCTTATTGACCTCGGTCAGCATGAGCCGCATCTGGGTCTCGACACCGGGGAAGCCACAATCGGCATCCCAGATCACGTCCTTTTTCTTCTCTTCGGGCTGATGCGGCGCGTGGTCTGTCGCGATCATGTCGATGACGCCTCGCTCAATCGCGACCCAAAGCGCCAGCGAGTCGCGTGCTTCGCGCACCGGCGGGTTCACGCGGATCACGCTGCCTAGCCGCTCGTAGTCGGACGAATTGAGAAACAGGTAGCAAGGGCATGTCTCGCCCGTGATATCGACGCCGCGCTGCTTCGCCTGGGCGAGCGGGGCAAGCTCGGCCGCTGATGAGATATGCAGCACATGGCAACGCGCCCCGGTCCATTCAGCAAGGATGGCGGCTCGGGCGACCGCTTCCACGGCCACAACGTCGGGGCGCGCACCGATGTGGTGCAGCGGATCGTTGCAGCCCGCCGCCATCAACTTCTCCTGCCGCCAAGCCATGATGGACGCGGTCTCGGCGTGCAACGAGATGCGCAAGCCGGAAGGTGCGATGATCTCAAAGCCTTCCAGCATCGCGCCCGTCGACGGCGATGGCAAATTGCCGAACGTGTTGCCCATGAAGCATTTGAACGCGTTCACGCCGCCATCGATCAGCCCTTGAAGCTCACCGATATTGTCTTCGGCGAGCAGCCCGTAGATGCCGAAATCGACATAGCTCTTCTCAGCGGCCTTCTGCTTCTCCCGCAGTTCAATGATGGAGCGGGTCGGCGGATGCGTGTTGGGCATCTCGAACACGGTGGTAACACCGCCCATCGCGGCTGCCGCCGAGCCCGTCTCCCAATCTTCCTTGTGCGTGTAGCCGGGCTCGCGGAAATGCACGTGAACATCGATCGCGCCAGGTAGAAGATATAGACCCGCGACGTCTACGATTTCGGTCGCCATTGGCATCGTCTCCGGCGCACCGACAGCAGCAATTTCGCCATCCTTGATGGCGACGTCGGCCTTGAACCGTGTGGTGTCGGTCACCAGCGTTCCGCCTCTCAAAATCAAATCTGCCGTTGCTGACTCTGGCATCTCAACGCTCCCTTCTCATGATCACAAAGTCGCCCATCCGCCATCGACGGGCAGGTCCACCCCGGTGATTTGTCTAGAGAGTTCAGACGCAAGAAATAAGGTGGCTGCGGCAACATCCTCATCGGTGCTGACACGCCGGAGCGCGTAGTCATCGGCATGTTTTTGCCCTGCTTCGGCCTGGGAAATGCCAAGCCTCATGGCCATCTCCGGTATCACCTTGTCGCGAAATCTCGGCCCATCGACCATCCCAGGCGCGACGCAGTTCACATTGATGTTGTCCGCCCCAAGCTCCAGCGCGAAACTCTTTGTGATGCCCCGCAGACCCCACTTTGAGCTCGAATAGGCAAGCCGTCCCGCGCGCCCGCGCATCCCGAACGTCCCCCCGACATTGACGATTTTGCCGGCCTTCTGCGCCTGCATGATCGGTGCAACCGAGCGGATCAAATTGAACGGCCCGCGCATGTTGAGCTGCGTAATCTGATCGAACTCTTCTGCGGTGGTCTGGGCACCTGTCTTGCCGATCGGACCTGTGCCCCCTGCCACATTGACGAGAATGTCGACGCGGCTGTGCCGCGCCATAACCGCGTCGACCGCCGCCTGTACCTGCGCCGGATCGGTGACGTCGCACCCGATGATCTGGGCATCAACGCCCATGCCGCGCGCTTCATCTGCCACCGGTTCGATGGCGGCCGTATCCCGCCCGAAGAGGCCCAGATGAGCGCCCTCGCGGGCGAAGCCCAGCGAAATTGCGGCGCCCATACCTTTGGCGGGACCGGTGATGATCGCGACCTTACCGTCCAGTTGCAGGTCCATCGACGCGCCGTCCTACAGCAGCGAATACAGACGCTCGTCTTCGGGCGGCAGGAAGTCCTTTGTGAACACTTCCGCCATATCCGGAGTGCGGGGCAGATCGTTGGCCTGGACGATAATGTCGATTGCAGCCTTGAAGCGCTCGTCATCGACATTGCCCAGGCCTGTGGTCGCCACTTCCTCGTGGCCCATCTCATCTTGCAAGGTCGCGATAAGGCGCTCCTTCTCGACTTCCTTGTTGATGAGCGGCTCGCGCCGCGCCACCGCTTCAATCGCGGCGTCCATGTCAGCAAGTGTGTCGACAAGGCCTTTGTTGATGGCCGCATTCATGCCGGCAACCAGTTCGGGTTGCTCGGCGGCGAGCGCCTTGGAAACGATCATGCCGTTCGAGTAGAGGTCCATGCCGTAGTCGCCATAGGAGATGAAGCGGATCTCTTCGTCTGGGTTCATGCCCGACAGCTTGGCGGAAAAGCGGATGGTGTTGACGAAGCCGAACACGCCATCGACCTGCTCGGATGCAAGCATTTGTTCGCGCAGGCTCGGCTGGAAGTTGAGAATTTCGACACCGGAGTCATCGATGCCGGCAATTTCGGTGAATGCGGGCCAAAGCTTCAGCGCGCCATCATTGGCAGACCCGCCGAGCTTCCGTCCCTCCAGATCGCTTGCGGTCATGATGTCACTGGAGGACAGCACCGCCACCGTGAACGGCGGCTTGTTGTACATCTGGTATGTGCCAATCGGCGCTTCGTCGGGGTTGGTCGCAACAAGCTGTGTCAACGCGTTTATGTCACCGAAGCCCACATCGTAAGCGCCACCCGCGACCGATCCGACCGCCGCGCCGGACCCATTGCCCTGGTCCATCTGCATATCAATGCCGACATCAGCAAAGTAGCCATTGTCTTCTGCGAGGAAGAACCAGGCCTGGGGGCCTTGGTAGCGCCAATTGAGGATCATCTTGATGGGTGTTGTCGCGCGCACGATGGCGGGCATCGCCAATGTGCTTGCCGCAGCGGCTGTGCCGGCTACGAACGTGCGTCGGTTGATCTTGAACGACATCATCGTTCTCCCTGTTTTTGGTTGCTGTTGCTCGGGGGGATTTGCGCTTGAGCGGCCGCGATGATCGCGGCGGAGTGCGCGGAAAAGCCGTAAAGCATGTGGACGAGGGCCAGGATCGATTGGCTCATCGGCTCCGGTGACACCGTTGCACACGCATCTTCAACAAGGATGGCGTCATAGCCCTGGAAGCAGCCATCCATGAGGGTGGCAAACACGCAGCGATCGAGATTAACGCCTGAATAGAAGATCGTGGTGATGCCCAACCTGCGCAGGATTTGGTCAAGCTCGTTGTCGCGAAACCCAGACAAGCGGTGTTTGGAAACCTTGTAGTCAGTCGCCGCCATATCGATACCATCAACCGAGCGAGCGCCCCAGCTATCGGCCACCAGAACAGGGCCGTGCGTCATCGGGTCGGAGTAGCCAATCTGCCGCCCGCAAGACGATGCTTTGTCAACGACATTCGCGGGCAAGTTGGCGGCATCTAGCCGGACACCCCAGTTGAGATGAATGACCGGGACCTGGGCCCTTCGAAACATATCTGAAAGCGCATTGATAGGCTCGATCGGCGCCCACAAAGGCGCGACATTGGCGTTGCGGACCTGAGCAAACCAACCATCGTCATGCAGAAAATCGTTCTGCATATCGATGATCATCAACGCCGAGGTTGAAAGATCGATTGTGATCCGCTCGGGCTGTGCATCAATACTTATAAGCGCCGGAGCGCGCACCTTACGTGCAAGCGAGACGGTGTCTCCCGCTTGCTGCCAGCGATCCCAAATACCGGGTTTTTCAAGGGTTCGGTCTGCGCTCTGCACGGTTTACCTGCGTGGTGACAACAGGCGACCACGCTGCACGCTTGTTGCGTTCTCGTCTTCTGCTAAAAATCGCTTATAGTGTTCGAAAAAACGCAACACATGCCGGAAAAGCCCCTTTAATGAGGCATCTAACAACCCTCAAATTGATTGATGCTGTTACGCGTTTTGGTTCCATCAGACGCGCCGCCGAAGAAACCGCGTTGACGCCGTCTGCTCTGCATCGGCGCATTCAAACGTTCGAGGAAGAGATCGGCCAGGAGATTTTCGAGCGTTTGCCTGGAGGCGTCCGGCTCAACGCGGCGGGTGAACTGGTCGTCGATCACATCAGGCGCCAAGTCGCCGAGACAGAGCGTCTGAAGTCCCGTCTCGCCGATCTGGCAGGCATGCGGCGGGGCCACATCTCTATCGCCTGCAGTCAGGCACTGACCTCACAGTTTCTACCCAACGCGATCGCACAGTACCGTGAGGTTTTTCCGCAGGTCACTTTTGAAGTTTTGGTCGCTGACCATGCTGCAGCAGAAAAGGCGCTGATTGAATACGAAGTGGACCTCGCATTGGTCTTTGATTGGAACCAGATGCCTGAGTTCGAGGTTATGCTTGCCGTGCATCAGGACCTACGAGCGGTCATGGCGCGCACGCACCCGCTGGCACGCGAAAACGAGTTGCGGCTGCGTCAATGCTTGGACTATCCGCTTGCGTTGCCAACGAAGGCCTTTGGCGGTCGACTGTTGCTCGAAGAGGCGGTTGGACGTACGTCCATGCAGCTCAATCCTGCGGTTGAATCGACCTCGTTCGACTTTCTGAAGTCCTACGTTCTGCGCGAGGGAGCCATCACCTTCCAAATTCCTGTTGGTACGCCGAATGATGACCTGTACGAAGGGCTCATTAGCAAGCCAATCGATGTTCGCGATCTGCGCGATGGGTTTCTCTACCTTGGCCAAAAACGCGGCCGAACCCTTTCGGTTGCGTCCGCGCGTTTTGCGGATCAGCTCACCCAGGAACTGACACGAAATTTCGATGCCGTTTAGCTGCCGTGCAGGCAATTAACTGGCGCGTGGAGTCAGGCCGGAGGTTGCCTTTCCCATTCAAAAAGCATCGATTTTCGGATCGCCGTGCTTAGCTGCCAGCGCAAGGACCAGGTGAGAGTTATCCGAACCTATCCAAACCTTCAGTTTCTCGATGGAATTAGTGGCAAGGCGGCGAAGCGGAAGTGGCTACGGGCTCCGGGAGGTCGGTGATAACCAAGCGTGGCAACGGCGCACACGATGCGACCGCTCTCGGCGGTGATAGGCTGGAAACTGAACCATGCTAGCGCATTTGTGTTTGCACATTCGGAGACGCTTCGGGGGTGCTCTAAAGCTCTTGCGCTCAGTTTTGTTGAACAGCGCAGCGCTGCGCCACGCTTAGTTCTAAACCGGGCAAGCTCCTAACGCTTAGAGCTGCCTAATGAACTTGCCGACCGTCTATCGCCTCATGCAGCTTCCTGAGGCCTTCACCAATATTCTCGCCGTAGCGCAGCAAGCTACCGCCAAGGAGAAATACGGCATCATCTCCGTACATTGCGATCATGTCGGTTGCCCGATCAACGCTCATCCCGCCCCCCGGCGACGGAAAGATCGCGGGCCCCGGAGCACTGTCGTCGCGGCACGCCCCCGCGATTGACAAGCATTCATCGGCCGTAAAGCCGAAGCGTCCGCCGACGTTGGGAAAGACGGAGATGTCCGAACCGGCAATGCGTTGCAATGTGCCGAACATCAAGGCGTGGGTAAGGCCAGTGTCGGTTGAAAGCACGTATGGCCCCAGGAAGCTTGGATGCGTCATCACCGGCATGGACAGGGTGTCGTCGCGCGCGATACGCCTGACCAGATCAAACCCAAAAAGCCCCGGCATGATCAGGAGCCCGTGCGCGCCGTTTTCCTTTGCGAAGTGCGCGTGCGCAAGGAGGTCCTCGCTGTGACCGGCCAGTCCGGCAAAGTAGAGCGTGCTACCACCAGATTGTGCATTGGCACGTGCAACAGCGTCACCGATCCGCCGAACGCGCTCTTTAAATGGCGCGCACGGCTGGTCCGTGAGCCCATGATCTTCCTTGACGATGTGCGCGCCGCCCATTGCGCAAAGATAGGCGATGTCCGCCAACTGCGACGCGCTTGATCCCTGCGGTTTGAGAACGGGGGAAAGGAGAGGGCCTTTCGGCGTTTTCGCCAGTCGCCGCAATCCGGCGACCCCAAATCGTGCACCTGGGTGCACTTCGCACAACGGCCCGAGATCAAGCCCTATGGCTTTCACACCCTTCTGGATCGAGGTGTTCCCCATGACCACGTTGAGGAGCTGTGGCAGCTCTGCTCCTGTGCTTTCGGGGCTGTAGCTGATGGTGGCATCAAACGCGCCGTCGCCGCGTTCTACCACCTCCTCAACGCGGCCCATGATGGTGTTTTCAACAAAACCCGGAGGCACGACATCGCGCGGAATTTCCACGGTCTGTTCTAGCGCAATGCCAAGCGCTCGCTCCTCAGCGCGTCCGAGCGACGGAGCAAAAAGTCGGTAGGTGACGCGGAATCGGCCATCGGCCACGTCCTCCGTCACAAGCCCTCTGCCTTAACATTGGAATGAACGGCTTCGACGCGCGCACCGACCAGGTCGTCTTCGGTGATGCCCAGCTTTTGGGCCAGCAGTTTCTCCACCCCAGCCACAAGAGCAGTAGCATCAAGGGCATAATACTTCATCAGATAAGGGCGCGATCCGCCATGCGCATACGTGTCCTTCAGCCCCAGCCTGACGAGCCGCTTGCCTACACCATTATCAGCCATGACTTCGGCAACGAGTGAGCCTATGCCGCCTTCGGTGACATGGTTTTCAAGTGTCACCACACCGCTTTTAACCGCCCCGATATGATCCAGAAGGGCCTGTGCATCGAAGGGCTTGATCGTATTGAGATGAAGGTGCCGGATTGAAACGCCCTTGGCCTCCAGTGCGCCGCGTGCCCGCAGTGCTTCTTCTGTTGTGATGCCCGCGGTCACGATCAGAACATCGTAACCCAGCGCCAACTCGCGCATGCGACCAACCTCAATAGGCGTGTCAAACAAACGTGGCACGGAGCCGCGAAGAACGCGGCAGTAGACCGGCCCATCAATGCTATCGGCGGCTTCGCAGATGCTCTCGACTTCGGTGGCATCGCCGGTTTCAAGGATCGTCATGTTCGGGATCGAGCGCATGACGGCGATGTCTTCAATCGCCTGGTGCGTCATGCCACCCGGTGTGGTGACGCCCGGCAGAAAGCCCATCAGTCGGACCTTACGTCTGGGGTAGGCGACTGACGCCATCAGTTGGTCGTAGGGCCGGCGGTAAAGAAAGACACCAAACGTGTGCAGAAAAGGCCGAAAACCTGCCATGCCCAAGCCGCCGGCAAATGACAGCATGTTCTGCTCGGCCATCCCAAGCGAAAGGAACTGTTCGGGATGGTTGTCACGGAATTTGTCGATTTCGCACGACGAGGTGAGATCGGCCGAAAGGCACAGTACCTCCGGATGCGCGACGGCGTAGGCTTCAAAGGCCCGCTCGTAGGGCCGGTTGACCATCTCTACCATCAGTGCGCCCGGCCATAGTCGATGGGTTCAACACCCAAGGCGCGCGCGATGTCATGGTTCATTTCTGCGCGCTCGTTTTCGGATTTGAAACGAACATAATGCAGGCGCGGAAACCGCCGCTGCAGCGTGGGCATGCCTCTGAACGGCGACGTGTTGGCGAGGATGATCAGCGGTTTGCCCTTGTGCTTGGTCTGCACAGCGTCGCGCATTTCATCGAGTTTATGGCCGTCGATCGACACGACTGCCGCGCCGAAGTTTTCCATCTTGGTCTTGATATCGCCAACCTCCATGACCGAGCTCATGGCTCCGTCACATTGCTGCCGGTTAACGTCCATGATGGCGTAGAGGTTGTCGATCCCGTGGTGGGCAGCGCACTGGATTGCCTCCCAAGTCTGGCCTTCCTGCACTTCGCCGTCCGACATGAAGACCCATGTCTTGCCGGTTTCCTTTTTGCGCTTACGTGCCCATGCAAGGCCCGCTGCCGTCGAAAACCCGATCCCCAGCGTCCCGTTGTGTACTTCCATCCCCGGTGAGTGCTCGGCGCCGATCATCTCCACCGACGAGCCGTCCTTGTTGAACATCTCGAGGCCTTCTGGCGCCATGCGCCGGACCTCGATGAGCGTGGCATAGGCAACTAAAGCATAGTGCGCCGGCGCGATAAAAAGACGGTCGAGATCGCTACGGGCGGGGCCATTGTAGCCTGCGCCTGTGCGGTAGGTTGGGTTATCGAACGATGGCACGCCCCCAAAAGGCTCTGGAACCATCGGCAGTGTTGGCGCCCCCAATTCCAGCGCCTCGTTATAGAGCCAAGCTAATTGTTCGGCCGCCGAGCAAGCCTGACTGAGATAGCCGCCGTTGTTTCGCATGGCATGCTCAAATACGCGCCGGCGGATTCCAAGGGCGATTTCCTCAGTCGTTTTTGCGTTTGGGCGGGTCATGAAGCTCTTATTTGACTGGTCTATGACGGCTTGCCTGATTTGGCATAAGTCAAAAGCGCTGACAATTGTCGAAAGCGATATCCAGTATCTTGGGCTAGCCGGCCTGCTTTCTCGCAGCCAATGAGAGCAGGTCGGACCCGGTAAAAAGAAGGGGACGAAGACGCCCCCTTCATTATCTGCGAAAGCTGATCTCAGCGCGGCGGGAGAGGCATCCAATCCGTCATAGCGACGTCCGCATGCTGAAACTGGGGCATCGCCGCGGACAGCTCATCCATGTTCGAGATATCGGCCTCGTTAAGGAAGTCCTGCGTGATCAGGGTCGGTGGCACAATGACTTGCGCACCCGGATCGCCACCTGCGAGCATAATGGCCAGGCTCCGGACCGAGACTTCACCAACGACCGCCGGGTTGGTTGCAACGGTAGCTTTCCACGGGCTCCCCGGTTCGCGCATGACCGCGATATCAGCGGTCGACACGTCGGCGGAGTAGATGCTGACCTGATCGCTTAGCCCAGCTTCATTGACGGCAATTACGACGCCTTTAGCGAACTCATCATAAGGTGCGAAGACGACGTTGATGTCAGGGTTGGCTTGCAGGACAGAGCGCGCCTGGTTGGCGTTGGAGTTGGCAATCGGATTGTCGAGCGTGCCAAACCGCGCAACCTCATCGATCATCGGGTTCTCTTCACGAACCTCCTGCCATGCCGTATCGCGGCGATCGAGTGGCGCGATACCCGGCACGTAAACATAACCGGCTGTCCATTCCGTTCCATTGTCTTCGATGGCCTGATCAAGCGCCATGCGGCCCAGAAGATAGTCAGATTGTTCGATCTGCGGAACCATCTCGTTTTCGACGTTCACGTCAAAAGCAACCACTTTGATGCCCGCGTCGACCGCACGCTGCGCAGCATCACGCATCGACTCGGTCAGGCCGTGTTGAATGATGATGCCATCGACGCCCAATGCAATCGCCTGATCGACCATATCTGCCTGCAACGCCGCATCTTGGCGGCTGTCGAAGACGCGCAGATCAACGCCGAGCGCCTCGGACTGTGCCTCCACGCCGGCCAGGTAGGCCTGGAAAAAGTCACCTGTCGAAAGATAGCGGACCAAAGCGATTTGGACGTCGCCAGCGTTGTCAAACGGTGCCGGCATATCCTGCGCCAGCGCGGCGCCGGAAAGGCATGTCGAGGCGGCAAGCGCACCGACTACCAGTTTCATGAAGGTTCTTTTCGTACCGATCATTGGTATCTCTCCCTGTTTTTGTCGGTTCTTCTTATCGTTGTACGGGGCAAAATAACCCGCTCAGTGACCCCCACCGCGCTTGCGCGTCGAAAGGGCGAACGTGAACATCAAGGCGACCACCAAGACGGCCCCCTTGACGAAGTCTTGGGTGTAGTAGGGCGCATTCATCATCGTTAGTCCCTGCAAAAGGACGCCGACAAACAGCGCCCCGATCGCGGTTCCGAATGCATTTGGCTTCGCCGCGCCGAGAACGGCGAAACCAATCAGCGCCGCCGCCACGCTATCAAGAAGCAGATTATTCCCCGATGCGATATCACCTCGGCCAAGGCGGGCAGCGAGCAGGATACCGCCTATCGAGGCCATAACGCCCGATATCATGTAGGCCGTAATCTTGTAACGCTGGACGTTTGTCCCGGCGAGCGCAGCGGCCCTCTCATTGGAGCCGATGGCGTACATCAACCGACCGTGCCGCGTCAGTTCAAGGAAGACCCAAACGAGGACACCAACAATCAGAAAGACCACGACCGGCACGGGAATGAGGTCTTCAAGAACCAAGTCGAAGCGATGTCGACCGAGCCAAAGAAAGGCCGCTGAGAACGTACCCTCTGCGGTCTCTCCCCCAGGCAGGGTCATACCCGTGGAGATCGAGCGCCCCTCCGTTGGAATGCGCTGCAGGCCGATCAGAAGGAACATCATGCCGAGCGTAGCAAGCAAGTCCGGCACCCGCATCTTGACGATCAGCAGGCCATTCACCAGCCCAACAAACGCTCCCATCACAAGGCAAGCGAGGACAGCGACAAAGGCTGACTGCTGCAGGACCACCATCATGTACGCCGATAACATCAGCGCGGAGGTTGCAACCGATCCGATTGACAGATCGAAACCGCCAACCACCAGCGTGCACGTCACCCCCAGAGCAAGAATACCCGTAATCGCCACTGACTGAAAAATGAACGCAGCAGAGCGCGGGCCAGCGAAGCCTGGCGCGGCGATGGAGAAAAAGACGATGAGGCCGAGCAGGAGGCAAAGGAAGCCATAGCGGATGCCGAGCAGAACGAGGGTCTGCGAGCGATCGACACTCGGTGGCACTGGTCGCGAGGTTTGAGTGTCGGTGGTCATGCTGAGCGGACTCCGGCAACGGGTGAGGAACCCGGAGTTTTGTTTGCACTCTCACCCGAGATTTGTGAGAGGATGGCTGCAAGGTCGACACCATCGTTTCGGTGCTCACCGACCAGGCTATGCTCATAGAGCACCAGGATTCGATCGGCTATTTCTAGCGCTTCATCCAGTTCTGCCGCAAACACGATGGTCGCTCGCTCTTTGGCCGTCTCGCGAATGGAATGTCCGATGTCGTGTCGGGCGCGAATATCAACGCCCTGAAAGGGCTCATCAAGCAGCAGCAGCTGGCTTGCTTCCGC
This sequence comes from Pseudomonadota bacterium, assembly GCA_039024915.1. NCBI lineage: Bacteria > Pseudomonadati > Pseudomonadota > Pseudomonadota bacterium. Next base: position 452,565 of record JBCCPK010000003.1, on the reverse strand, counting down.
CATCCACCTCCCAACCATCACCTTCTGCTGGTTCCCGCCTGATAAGGTGCCTATGTCGTCGTGCTCCGACTGACAGACAACGCCCAGTTGACCGATCATGTTCCGCGTTGTCTTCCGCTCGCTCTTCCGGTTGAGGAACGAGAGGGGAGCATGCCGCGCGGTGAACGGCAAGGTCAGATTTTGTGTGATATCGAAGGTTGGAACAACACCGTTGGAAGCCCGATCTTTTGCCGAGAGAAATACTCCGGCCCTGATCGCATCTTGCGGTGACTTGGGGGCGTACGGCTTCCCTGCCAAGCGCATCGATCCGCTCATTGGCGCCTGCATCCCAAACAGGATCGATGCCAGTTTCGACTTGCCGCTGCCCAGTAACCCGGTGATGGCGATCACCTCGTTACGATGTGCTGTGAGGTTGAACGGCTCGCCGTCTGTGGACAGCTTTAGATCATTGAGCTGAAGAACCGGTTCGCCCGGGCTCGCGACGTCAAAGTCCACCGCGGTCATCGCGTGACCAAGCATCGCCGTAACCGCCCCCTCATAGTCGAGCGGCTGGGTCTCAAAGGTTCCTGAAATCTGGCCATCGCGCATGCACACGATCCGGTCAGCAATGCGGCGGATGTCGGACATACGATGCGAGATGTACAAGACGGCCACACCGGTTTCTCTTAGTCGATCCAGCAGACCGAAGAGGCGTTCAGCCTCTGTCGCGGACAGAGAGGAGGTTGGCTCATCAAGGATCAAGACCTTGGGTTTCTTGGCCATGGCGCGGGCGATGGCGATCAGCTGCCGTTCAGCAACGCCAAGCTCTGCCACCGGCGTTCTCACGTCAATGTCGATGCCCATAGCGCCAGCGATTTCCCGGGCTTGAGCATTGAGTTTGCGTCGATTGATCAGAAAGCCCGCGCGTACCGAATTGAGTTGGTCGAGCATAAGGTTCGAGGCAACATCGAGATCTGGAATGACGCCGTCATTAATCGCTTGGTGGACCGTAACAACACCAGCGTCGATCGCCTGCGACGGGGAACTTGGAGAAAACGCCTCGCCAAAAAGGTCAATCTGGCCTTCATCCGGGCGGTGGACCCCGCAAAGGATTTTCACAAGGGTTGACTTGCCTGCCCCGTTAGCGCCCATCAGCACCGTCGTCTGACCAGCTGGGATTTTCAGATCGATCCCGCGCAACACGCGGTTGGGCCCGAAGGCTTTTTCGATACCGACCATGTGGCAGGCGGCATGGTTCATGATTTCACGACCTGTTTGCCGGTCACCCACGGTTTGCCCGTGATTGTTCTCGGATTCAACGTGCTTTTAGCCATGGCAAAAGTCAAGGTGACTTGACAAATGCCAAGTGTGCCAAGCAGTCTTCGCGACCCAAAGAGCGGTTTTCGCTCGCTGCCGAAGCTCGATCCATCCGAACGCGGCTTTGCGGAGGTCGAGCAGAAACAGAAAGCTGCTGCGATGGACACAACGGTAACAGAACCCGACTACCAGGCACTCACGATCAGTACACTACCGGCACGACTTAGCCCGTTGCCAGGGATCCGAGCGCGGGTGGGTTCCGATCCGGACGTCTGGACCGTGAAGGAAGTCGGAGACGGAAACCTCAATCTGGTTTTCATCGTTTCCGGACCAAGCGGGCAAATCGTGGTTAAGCAGGCACTTCCCTACGTTCGCTTGGTCGGCGACAGCTGGCCCTTGCCTTTGAAGCGTGCGTTCTTCGAATACCACGCGCTGACACGACAGGCTGCCCGTGATCCGGGAATGGTCCCCGAAATCTACCATTTCGATGAGACGCAAGCGCTTATCGTCATGGAGTACCTGTCTCCTCACATCATCCTGCGCGGCAAGCTGATCAAGGGCGAGCGCGTTGACGGTCTCGGCGCAGCATTGGGTCGGTTTTGCGCACGAACGGCCTTTCGCGGCTCCGATCTGTCAATGCAGGCCGGTCAGAAGAAGGCGGACACCGCGCTGTTCAGCGGGAATGTCGAACTGTGCGACATCACTGAACAGCTGGTCTTCACCGATAGCTATTACGATGCTGAGCGCAATCATCACACGCCCGAACTGCAACCTGTTGTCGACCGCCTGCGCGCCGATCCTGACGTCAAAGCCGCCGCTCAAACCATGCTCATGCGCTTTACGTCAGGCGGCGAGACACTGATGCATGGCGATTTGCACACCGGTTCGGTCATGTGCACCGAGAACGAAACCAGGATCATCGACCCAGAATTTGCCTTTTACGGTCCGTTCGGTTTCGACTTGGGAATGCTGATTTCCAACTACCTTATGGCCTATTTCAGCCAGCCCGCGCATCGATCCGCCAATGATCTTCTCGACTACCAGGACTGGCTCTTGGCGGTGATCAGCGAGACAATCGACGCCTTCGCCGAGGAATTCAAGAGACTTTGGGAGGTCGAGCGGACGGGCATCCTGTACCCACTCAGCCTGTGGGAAGATCAGGGGCAGTCCTCCGCCGGTGCGCGCGACGCGCTTATGGGGCACATCTGGAAAGACGCGATGGGGTTCTGCGGCGTCGAATTGCATCGCCGCATTCTCACCCTCGCGCACAATGCTGATTTCGAAACTGTCGACGACACGGCAACCCGCGCGAAGCTTGAGGCTCGCAGCATCGACTTGGGCAGGACGATATTGCTCGATCGGCCGGCAGGTGCAGGGGCCTTGATCGACATGGCAAAAGCAGCCAACGCAAAGGACTTGCTATGAAAGTCAACGGCACGCCCTACCGCTCGATCTGGTATGACCGCAGCCTCGACGAGGTGCGAATTATCGATCAAAGATGGTTGCCGCATGCGTTTGAGGTGGTTTCGCTCAAGAGCGCGGAGAGCTTTGCAACAGCCATCAAGGACATGTGGGTTCGTGGGGCGCCACTTATCGGCGCCACGGCCGCATACGGCGTTGCCGAGCAGATGCGGCGGGAGCCGTCAGATAACGCCCTCAATGAGATTTGGCAGCAGCTGAACGCAACCCGTCCAACGGCTATCAATTTGCGTTGGGCGTTGGATCGCTGCCGTGCGCACCTGCAGCCGCTTTCGCCGTCTGAAAGGCCCGGTGCTGCCATGCAGCTTGCGCACGCAATTGCCGATGAGGACGTGGAAATCAATCGCATGATCGGTGTCCACGGATTGGAGATCATCAAGGAAATCGCTGCGCGCAAGCCCGCGGGGGAGCCTGTGCGGCTTCTCACCCATTGCAACGCAGGCTGGCTTGCAACTGTGGACTGGGGTACCGCGACAAGCCCCATGTACCATGCCGCCGATGCTGGACTGCCTATCAGTGTTTGGGTTGATGAGACGCGCCCCCGCAATCAGGGTGCTCTGACGGCTTGGGAGCTCGGCAGCCATGGCATCGAGCACGCCTACATCACCGACAATGCCGGTGGCCATCTCATGCAGCACGGTTCGGTCGACATGGTCATCACCGGGACAGACCGCACAACGGCCCGCGGCGACGTCTGCAACAAAATCGGTACCTACCTCAAGGCGCTCGCCGCCAAAGACAATGGCGTGCCCTTTTATGTTGCTCTGCCGTCGCCCACGATCGATTGGACCGTAAGCGATGGGGTGAAAGAGATCCCAATTGAAGAGCGGCCTGGCCGGGAGGTTTCGCACATCCAGGGCGTCAGCGAAGATGGCACCACCGCGGAAGTCATGGTTTCGCCGGATGGCTCTTCACTCGGCAACCCCGCTTTCGATGTGACGCCCGCACGACTGGTGACGGGTCTGATTACCGAGCGCGGCATTTGTGAGGCCTCACCCGAGGGCCTTGCCGGCCTGTTCCCCGAGCGGGCCGCAGCTTGATCTGCGAGATCGGTCTATCAGTCGGACGGCGGACAACTGTCGCAGACCGGTCGCGCAGCTAACAGGGCGGGTTGCTTAAGCAATGACGGACAACAAGCCCCTCAAAGACCCAGGCCACTCGGAGGCGCAGCTCGCCCATGTCGCCATGCTGTACTACCGAGAAGGGCTGACCCAGAGCGAAATCGCGCAGCGGATAGGACTGTCGCGCGCGACGATCGTGAATTACCTGCGTTTGGCGCGCGAACTCGGCATCGTCGACATCCGGATTCGCGGCGAGAGCTTCGCCGCATCGCCGTTGGCGCGCCAACTGGCAGAGGCGTTCAGCCTCACCGATTGCTATGTCGCCCACCATGATTTGCAGCCGCGAAGCGACGACGCTGTCTTGGACCGCGTGGCGCAACTGGCGGCTTCTGCGTTGCGTGATCTCCTTGAACCTGGGGATCGGCTTGGCGTTGCATGGGGGGAGACGGTCCAGCGCGTGGCGCGGCGATTTCCCAACGGCCCGATTGCCGATCTCAGTGTCTATCAGATGGTGGGTTCGATGAGTTTTAATCCGCTTTATGCCGCTGAAGCGTGCGCGATCGAAATCGCACGGCGCAGCCTTGCGACATGCCACACCTTGCACGCGCCAGCTGTCGTCTCGACGGCTGAACTCGCGTCGAAGCTCTGCGATGAACCTGTCATTGCGAGGCAGCTACAGGACCTATCAACCTTATCCAAAGCGGTGTTTTCTGTGGGAAGTCTGTCGGCGCCGGTTACGCTTATGAGCTCCGGAATGGCGGACGACGGCGAGCTTTCCATCTACCTGAACAAAGGCGCGCACGGCGTTTTCTGGGGGAATTTCATCGATGCGGACGGCAAGGAGGTTACGGGGCCCCTTTCCGACCGGCTGATCGGCGTTTCGCTTGCGACGCTCAGCGCCGTTAAGACGCGGATACTGGTGGCTTGTGGACCTGATAAGCGCGAGGCTGTCAGATCGGCGCTGCGTGGCGGTTTCGCGACCCATTTGATTACCGACGAGGATATGGCGACGGCGCTCCTCATGCCGTCCCGCTCCGCATAGTTTGCCCACAAGAACACGGCGCGCCGCGCGGGCGCATTATGGCTGGCAGACAGGTGCGAGATCCCCCAATCGTGATATTTGGGGGCGGTTAACGTCGCGGCGCTACGACTGTGTGACCGAAGCTGGTTGTTGGTGGGCACCTTGGTCTCCTGCATTACATGGAACGTACACCGCTGCCGTGGTAATGACGGTATCGTCGACCCCGATCGCACGGTGCAGGTGCTGGAGGACGAGGTCTGGCGGCCTCAAACTGACGCGCTGATCCTGACTGAAGCCGATGAGGAGGTGCCGCCTCATGCTGGCCTGCTTGATATCAAGCGGCTGGAGATGTCCACCGGATTGCGTTGCGTCCACACGCATACCGATCACCGTTGGGGTGAACGAAGCCACGGTTTTCTCGGTGTGATCGTCTTTCTTCAGCCACGCTTTGCGATAGAGCGGCTGGACGTTCTTGACCTTCCCGGGCACTGCCATCGCGGTGCTGTGATCGTTGACGCACGCTCGGGCACAGATAACGTGCGTTGGATCGGCACCCACCTGTCGTTATGGCAGGGACTGCGTATGGCTCAGTTGCGCACGATTGGCCAATATCTGTTTCGCCGAGCGCCGATGCCGACGGTCCTGGCTGGCGACCTCAATGAGTGGCGACCCTGGGGCGGCATGGCCCTGTCTGCTCGTGTGATGCAACACGCATTTTCAGGGCCAGCTAAGGGCACGTTTCCGATCAATAGACCAATGCTTCCGCTGGACCGTATTCTGGCGTCTCCCGATCTGGCTCAGGTCGAAACGGAGGTGCTCGACGGTCCTGGCATCCGCATGACCTCCGATCACCGGCCCATATGGGGACGGGTCAGCTGGTCAGACGCTGACTAAACCCCACCATCGCGCGCCCGCGTCCACCGGTGGAGCCAAACCGGGCTGAGCGGGGTGTTATCGGTGCCGCGAAGGCTAAGCCGTATCTCTGCACTATCGGCAGGCGGAGGTCGCATGAGGAAAGTCACGCGTGTGCCGCGTTCATCTGGCAGCGCGAAGGCACTTACCCCATCAATTTCGGCGCCTTCGCTTGCTGAGATCACGGGCACGGCATCCCTTTGCTGGGTATCGACGTCCACCACATACCGCCGGGCGCCTGGCTGATCATGTTCGCGGCCGCTGCGGCTTTGAAGAACCGATGCAACGCCGCCCGTGTTGGGCAGGTTCAGTGTCCATGTAAGGCGATAGTCATACTGGTAGCTCTCGCCCGGTAGCAGCGCCGCCTCGGGTCGCCAAAATGCGACGATGTTGTCCAGAAACTCATCGGCGGTTGGAATTTCGACCAGCACCACCGCGCCCGCGCCCCAATCACCAAGCGGTTGGACAAATCCAGAAGGTCTGTCGTGATACCGAGCCTCAGTGTCTTCATAATCCTCGAACGAGCGCGCGCTTTGAAAAAGCCCGAAACCCGCCGGTCCGTCGTCGATGAATGAGGAGGTCTGGAGCTGGGCTGGGTTGGTTATCGGCCTCCAAAGCATCTCGTCCGCACCGTTGTGAACAAACAGTACATCGCTATCGTGAACCCGGGGGCGAAAGTCATCGGATGTCGAAGCCCTTATCGGCCCCTTGAGAAACATGGATGTCAGCGGCGCTATCCCAACGTCATCAATCACCGTTCGTGGGAACAACGTCGTTGTGATCTCGGCGGTCGTATCGGCTCCGGGGCGCAGCCTCATGTCAAAGTGCCCGGCGAGCGACGGGCTGTCGATGACCGCTTCAAGGCGGACCACATCGCCCGCTGGTTCATGCAATCTCATTTGTATGAAGCGGGGAAACTCTTCCGGATCAGCGCCGCCTGTTCCGATTGCGACAGCGCGGGCTGACAGCCCGTAGACCATCGATTGGCCAATTGCGCGAAAGTAGCTCCCCCCCTGCGCAACCATCACCTCATCGAGAACGTCGGCAGCGTTCAGCGGGTACCGTAACCGCAACCCAGAGAAGTCCGCCCCGGGGCTTCTGTCGGGAATTGCGTCGAAGTAACGTGGCTCGAAGCTGAAGAGACCGGGGCTGAACGCAACCTGTTCGGGTCCACTTGGCCGCATGATATCGATAGCGACCGGGTCAGGAAAATAAAGTCCTGGTGGGAGCAGATCGAAAGCATAGCGCTCCCCCAGCGGGAGCATGGCTGCGCGGCCAGGCTTGGGGCGAATACCCCGGTAGGCGTCGTAGTCGAGGTCTGCGAAAGGCGCTTGCAATTGAGAGGTGCTCGGCGAGTACGCGTTTTGGCCGAGGCGGCGCGCGTACTCAAGAAGATCAGACGTCTCGCTTCTGCCCGTAGTTGGGGAAAGGTGGACGGCGGCCGTGCTTGCCATCGCCGCGATAAAGTGGCGGCGGTTGATCATCGCGGCGCGTTAAGCAGACGGATGATTATCGGTGCGAGCAAGAGGGGCGCAAGAAGCGGGACCAGCCATATTGTCACCTGCGGGCCAATGGCGAGACTCAATCCAAGGATCGCGAGCCCAATTGAGGCTTCAATCACGCCATCGGGTAGGTGCATCGTTCGTTGACGCCCGCTTTTCCAGCCGCAGTCCCGGCCCATTAGAACTGACCCCACCGACGCCGCTTGCCGAACCATGATCAACGGGGCAACGACTGATGAAAGAAACAACTGATTAATCCAAGCACGTGCGACGATCAGACGGTGACGTCGGTTTTTTGCACGACGCGCCCACGTTACCGCAGCGCAGACATGCGGGATAAGCAGAACCATGAGAACCGCAAAAAGCGGGTAAACCCCCGCAATTGGGATCCAGCCAAATGCGATGAGCGCTACGAGGGCAAGCCATAGCGGGGATGCGAGGTAACCGAGGATGCCTCCTAGAAGATGGAGGCGGCTAATCGGATGCAACCCGGGCGTCAGGATGAGCCTCAAATGCTGGAGGTTTCCCTGGCACCAGCGCCGGTCCCGACGGTGAAAGCTCTCCAATGTCTGCGGACCGTCTTCGGCGCTACCGCGGACATCATGATCAAGTTCGATCATCCAACCGGCCCGGCGTATCCAGGCTGCTTCGATGAAATCGTGACTGAGGATGCTCCCTCCCAGAGGGGCGTTTCCTGTGAGCCTTGGAAGCGGTACGGCAGTGCGAAAAGCTGATAACCGGATAATCGCGTTATGGCCCCAATAGTTCCCCGAAGAGCCTGCCCAGGCGGCCATGCCACGTCCAAAATTGCCCGCTAGCAACCGGACAGCGTTGCGCTGATGGTGCCCAAAGCGTGTCTGCGCGGGAACAAGCGCCATGCCCGCCTGGATGAGACCCGTACGGGGGTTTGCTTCGAGCCGCCAGATAAGTCTGTTGATCCGCGCAGCCGTCATCCGACTGTCTGCGTCAAGGACAATCATGTGATCGAATGCCGCTCCATGGGCATGGATCCACTCGGCGATATTGCCAGGTTTGCGATCGACATTATCGACGCGGCGGCGGTAGGTGATCTGGCCGCTCGCTGACAGATCGGCAAACGCAACCTCTTCCGCCGCTGCACAGTTACGGTCCTGGGTATCAGAAAGAACAAAAATGGCGACCGATTGAGCAAGGTCATGGGCTACCAGACCGCTTCGAAGGCCGGCCAGATAGGTCGCGACCGGCTTTGGATCCTCGCCACATAGCGTTACCAAGACAGCCGTTTTTGTGCTTGGGGTCCAATCAGCCGGTGCTGATCGAGCTTTTGTATTGGTTTCCAAGGTGCCGATCACGGCTGTAGCCGCACCGCCGGCAATCCACACGGCACACAGACCGATGAGCACCAGTGCAATAAATGACGCAGCGTTCCAGTGATCGATCGCCAGCGCACTAGCACCGACCACAAAGCCGCTGAGACAAACAGTTAGCCCGAGAAACGCCCATCTCCAACGATGGTGGTGCAGCCTTTTTCCATCGATGATCTCATCGATGGCCACGGCGCTGTCAGCAAATATCACGTTGGATCGGATCCTGATTGTTGGCTGCAAGCCATTGTGGGTATCAAAGCGAAGATTGCATAGCGCGAGAGCTATTGCGCTGTGCACGAATGGCAACCGCATCTGGGCGTTTTCATGGCTAGCCTAAACTTTGAGCATTTTTCCGCGCTTGGCGTTCGGCAATCGTCAAGCTATCGGCCCCGATAGCGAGGGCTTCATCGAGTAGGGGTGCGCCAGCATCGCCCGGACCCGCCGGAACTCATTTGTGACAGAAGCTTGACATATGCAGTCGAAAGGTAATGTCATTTTGATGCGTATGTTGCGGTCACATCTTCCTCAAACCAGCCGATCTGACGTGTCCCTCGAGGCGGCAAACCCAGCCGTTCGGGGGGCGTTCGTGACGTCGTTGGGATGCCTTCTGGCACTGGTTTTGGCTGGCTTTGCGTTGTTTGGGGACCAAGCCAATTGGTGGTTGGTTATTTCGCTCAGCGCCGCCTTCTTCGTTGTGGGAACGACGCTGACACTCCTGGGAATGTCGCGCCACTATCCACATCGTCGTCTCGGTGGCGGTAACGTCGTCACCCTTATGAGGCTTGCATTGACGGCGGTTTTATTTGGCGCGCTGGCTTTGCCGTACACACAATCCTGGACGCCATTTGCCCTCGCTGCGCTTGCGCTTTCGCTCGATGGGGCAGATGGCTGGCTCGCACGGCGGCAGGGCCTGGCAAGCCGCTTTGGCGCAGCCTTTGACATGCAGGTAGATGCGGCGCTTGCACTCGTCCTTGCGCTCCTTGCATGGTTTTCGGGCGCGGCTCCGGCGGTGGTCATACTTCTGGGCCTGCCCCACTATCTGTTTGCTCTGGCTCAGTCTGCTTGGCCGTGGTTGCGAGCGCCGCTCCCGGCACGCTTTAGCCGTAAGGTGATCTGTGTGGTGCAACTTTCCGTCTTGATCGCTCTACAGGCTCCAATTGTCGGTGGCGACCTGACCGCACTGCTGACCACCTTGGCGGCGATCGGCTTGATCTGGTCCTTCAGTGTGGACTGCCTCTGGTTGTGGCGGAACCGCATGTGAACCGGACAGACAAAAGGCTCGTCGCGCACACCGCCCTTGCGACAGCGATCATCTACCTCGTTTTGATACAACCCAATCACCCCGCAGCCCTGGGGTGGCGTGCGCTGTTTGTCTTTCCTCTGGAACTGCCGGTTGTTGTTCTTGCGATGGTTGCCTTCGGTGATGGGCGGGTGGGTCGGTTTGTGCGTGCAATGATAACGGCTGCACTGACACTCCTTGTTGTCCTCAAGACCGCCGATTTCATCATGTTCACCGCGCTCAACCGGGGCTTCAATCCGGTCGCTGACATCTCGCTGGTATGGTCGCTTGTGCAACTCATAGATGGGGCGTTCGGTGTTGTGGCTGGCTATTTGGCGGTTCTTGGCGCTTTGCTTGCGATCATGCTGGTCGCGCTGCTGCTGTGGTGGTCGCTTGGTCTGTGGGCACGCTTCGACATACCGTTCGGCCGCCGCCTGGCGTCAGTGACCGGCGCTGGCCTTTTCGCGGTCTTCTGCGCAGCTGAAATCGGCGACGCGATGGGTCGGTGGTCCCTGCCCATCGATCCACCCGGCAGCGCGTTTACCGCGCGTGTGGGAGTAGAGCGGGTGGAAATGACCCGCAAGACCCTGGCTGATCTGCAGGCCTTTCAGCAAGCGGCAGCAAACGACCCATATGCGGGCAACGACAGCCTTTTGCGTCTCATCGACCGGGACACACTGATCATCTTCGTTGAGAGCTATGGTCGAACCAGCTTCGATACGCCTCAATATGCCGATCTCCACCTTGCGACCTTGCGCGAGGGAGAGGCGACGTTGCGCGCGGCAGGCCTATCGATGGCTACGCGCTTTCTGAGCTCGCCAACCCGCGGCGGTCAGAGTTGGCTGGCCCATGCGACATTTGCAAATGGGCTCTGGGTCGATGGGCAAACAAGCTATGGCGCTGTGCTCGCGAGCGGCAGGCAGTCCTTGTTTCACATCGCAGCACGCTCTGGATTTCATACCGCGACCGTGATGCCGCAAATAACGCTTGATTGGCCCGAGGCTGAATTCATGGGCTTTGAAACAGTCCTTGTAGCTGAGGACCTTGGATACGCCGGTGAAGCGTTCAACTGGGTGACAATGCCCGATCAGTTCACCCTAGCTGCGCTCGACAGGCTGTTGCGCTCACCAGGCGATGATGACCGGCCACTGTTCGCGCAGGCTGCCCTTGTCTCATCGCATGCGCCCTGGGTGCCGGTCCCTGATTTGTTGGACTGGGAAACGATCGGCGATGGAACGATTTACAATGAAACTGTGCAATCGGGCGACGCGCCAAGAGATGTTTGGCGGGACCGTGATCGCGTTCGCGCGCAATACCGCCTGGCGGTCGATTATGCGCTCCAAACTGTCTTAGCATATGCCGAACTGCACGCGTCCGAACCTCCACTCATGATCGTCATAGGCGACCATCAAGCGACCAATTTTGTCGCGCTCGACGAACGACCGGACGTGCCAATCCATGTGATCGGACCATCTCATCTCGTCGAACCGTTGCAAGCGGCTGGCTTTGAGCAAGGGTTGATACCAGCTGAGGATTCGCCGGTCGTTCCAATGGATCAAATGCGGAACGTGATTATTGATGTCTACAGTGCCGAGCAGCTTGTTGGGCACGCGCGCCAATGACCAGCATAGTTCATGTTCCGCATGTTAGGCTGAAAGTTGCCCTGAGGCTGGGCCAAGCCTTTGTAACGGTGTTGCTCCTCGTACTGGTCTGGCGCATCGCTGATGGCCCGCAAGCGCTTGGCGTCGTTTCGGATTTGCATTTCGGCTGGTTCTTGTGCGGCCTTGGCGCTCTGACATTGCAAACCCTCGTTTCGGCGCAACGTTGGCGCCTGACCGCCGCTCAGGTTGGGATTATCCTTTCGCCCCTGCATGCAGTCCAGGAATACTACCTGGCCCAACTCATAAACCAGACAATGCCGGGCGGTGTTCTGGGCGATGCCAGCCGGGCCGTCCGGGCGCGCTCCCAGGCGGGTTTGCTTGTTTCGGGACAGGCAGTGGTGATTGAACGGTTGGCTGGTCAAGCGGCTATGTTTGCGATCCTCGGCGTCGCTTTTGTCACAACTTGGCTGATGCCTGGCGGTATCGACTGGCCCGCTTGGCTGGCTACATCGGTCGTCGTTCTGGTCGGGGGAGCTTTGGTCTTACCCTTGATTGCACTGGCCCTTGCACGTCTGCCTGGAGCGGTTGGCGGGCCGTTCCGTAGTCTGAACGCTATCTTCAAGCAGGCGCTGTTGGAGCCCAAGGTGGTCCGCGCGCAAATCGGCCTGAGTGTTTGCGCGGCGCTGTGCAACTTGTTTGCCTTCGCCCTGTGCGCGCGCGCGTTGGGTCTGGCTCTACCGCCCGGCGCAGTCTTCGCGCTTATCCCGTTAATCCTCCTTACGATGCTCATCCCTTTGACAATTAGCGGTTGGGGGGTTCGGGAAGGCGCGGCGGTTGCGCTCCTTCCGCTTGCCGGCGCCAGCGCCAGCGAGGGCTTGGCCACCAGCATTGTTTTCGGTTTGGCGTTCTTGCTTGCCACAATGCCTGGTTTCGTGGCGCTTTGGCGAAACCCAATTGGGCAGAGCGAACCTTAGCCGCGACAAGACGCGCGCCTGTGTAAGGATTTTCGCGTGTTGTCATCACGCTTGCTGGCTCTACCGTTGTGCGCCGTAGGAGGACTTTATGAATAACAAAACTTCAATGACCCGCCGCTCGGTGCTGGCCGGATTTGGGGTCGGCGTCGGCGTTGCCAGTGGCCTGCCGGGCGTCCGTCTCGCGCACGCACAGACCGCCGTAAACATGCAACTTTCTTGGCTGCATTCGTCGCAATTCGCTGGCAGTTACATTGCCCTTGATAGGGGGTTTTGGTCAGATGCTGGCCTTGATGTGTCACTCCTGCAAGGTGGTCCAAATGCGCCGGTCGAACCGCCGGTTATCTCTGGCACGGCGCTGATCGGCATTTCTGCCGCTGATTACACCGCCGCTGCGGTAGAGCAGGGCGCGCGCTTCAAGATTCTCGGCGTGGCGATGCAGAAAAACCCGTTTGTCATCACCTCGTTGCCTTCAAATCCGGTGAACGAGCCTGCTGACATGGTGGGCAAGCGGATCGGTATGGCGCTTGCAAACACGCCGGTGCTTGAGGCGCTGTGTACCCTCAACGACGTCGATGCGAGCGGGATCGAGGTCGTGCCCACCCAGTATTCTGCCCAGCCATTGATTGCGGGCGAAGTTGATTGCCTTCTTTCCTGGGAAACGGATTTGCCAGTCGCGATGGCGATCGAAGGGATAGATGCGCAAACCATGCTCATGGCTGACCATGGCTATGCGGTTCATTCGCAAACCTACATCGCTACCGAAGAAAGCCTTGCCGACAGGCGGGCCGACCTTGTCGCCCTGATGCAAGGGGAAGTGCGTGGGTGGGAAGCCTACCAGGCAGACACTGATGCCGCCGCTGAACTGACCCTTGAGATGTATCCCGATGCTGGCCTCGATCTCGAAACGCAGAAACTGCAGGCGGCGCGGCAAGTTCCACTGATGTTCTCCGAGCAGACCGACGCCAATGGCTTCGGTTGGTGGACCGACGAAGCCGTCCAGCAGAACATCGAAACGCTTGCACTTCTGGGTCGAACTGTAACCGCTGATCTATGGGATCGCTCGATCCTTGAAGAGGTCTATGGCGCGTAGACAGCAGCCACCGCCAGCCATTCAGTGCATAGGCCTATCAAAGACTTTTTCGGGCGGGCTGGAAGCGGTCCGCCCCGTTGACCTTTCGTTTGAGGCCGGCAGGACCACCGCGCTTGTCGGGCCATCGGGATGCGGAAAATCGACCCTGCTTCGGATGATTGCAGGGCTCGAAGTACCGAGCGCGGGTAGCATCGATATTGGAGGATCGGATCCGAAAGCTACACTGCGCCGGGCCGATCTTGCGATCGCATTTCAGGATCCATCCCTGCTTCCTTGGCGAACGGTACGAGGTAACATCGAACTGGCCTTGAAGCTCGCGCGGCGACCGATTGACCCTTCCGCCATTGATCAACTCGTCGCCCTCGTAGGCCTCGATGGCTTTGCGGACACCCGACCAGCGGAACTGTCCGGAGGGATGCGCCAGCGCGCAGCGATCGCCCGCGCCCTTTCTACCAAACCCGGCCTTCTCCTTCTCGATGAACCGTTCGGCGCCGTCGATGAGCTGACCCGCAGACAGCTTGTTCAAGATCTGCCCAAACTGTGGGAAGCGCGGGGAACAACAACGCTGCTGGTCACGCATTCGGTGCATGAAGCGATCATGCTGTCCGACCGCATCATTGTCCTGTCGGCTCGGCCGGCCGATGTCGTAGCTGACATCTCCATTGGCCTCGAACGACCGCGCTCTTCGGACGATGCACGCAAAGACGCCTTCCGCGATCTTTCTGACCAGATTTACGCGATGTTAGCGAAAGGCGTTGCGCACCGCGAACGTCCTGTTGCGGCACAATGATTGCGGCCACTGCCTCGCGCGAAACCGTCCTTGACCGGTCCTTTTGGATCCCTGTTTTGGGGACCCTTTTGGTGGTTGTCGCGTGGGAAGTCGCGGGGAGGGCTTTTGCGGGCGCCTATGTGCTCGCCCCACCAAGCGCCGTTGCTCGTTTTTTGGTCGACAACTCCGCGCTGATGATCCGGGCACTTGGTGTCACCTTCACAAACGCAGCAATGGGCTTCGCCTTCGGTAACATCGCTGCCATCATTCTCGCGGCGATTGTTTTGCTCTTCCCTGCCAGTCAACGGGTCGTCACCGGCCTTGCGCTTGTTGTGTTCTGCCTGCCACTGGTCGCCACGGGGCCAATCCTAAGGGTTCTCATGGGGCCGGGCGAAGGCCCGCAAATCGCGCTCGCTGCGCTGGCTGTCTATTACACAACGCTCATTCCGTTGCTGGTTGGTCTTAAAGCCGCGCCATCGAGCTGGTTCGACTTGATCCGAAGCTATGGCCGCTCGCGGCTCAGCGAGCTTCTGCACGTTCGGCTGGCCGCTTCCACCCCTTACCTGTTGGCTGGACTTCAGATTGCAGCTCCGGCCGCTTTTCTTGGTGCTATGGTTGGCGAGTTTACCGGCGCCGAACGCGGGATGGGTGTTTTGACCATTCGCGCCATGCGAGCCCTTGATGTCGATATGACGTGGGCGCTCGCGACTGTTGCGACCGCCGTCGCCATCGCCGCATACGCTGCCATGGGCTGGTTGGCCCGAAGGCTACTGAAGGACCCTCCACCTGCGATTCTTGCCCCTCCCAAGACGGTAGCCAAGGGCGATCGGCGCTCTTTGGCAGGGCTGATCGACGTGGCGTTGATCGTTTCTGTGTGTTTGATGGTTTGGTGGGTCGCGTTGGAACTCAGCGGTCTCAATCCGTTTTTCGCGAAAACGCCCGGTGATGTCTATGCCGCGCTTTTCACCCAGGCCGATGCCGCCGAGACGCGGTCGTCGCTTCGGTCCGCCATAAGCGAAACGTTGATCTACCTGGTCCCCGGCTATCTTGCCGGCCTATTGGTCGGAGCAGGGCTGGCCATGCTCCTTGTTCTGGCCCCGTCCGTCGCAAGCATCACCATGCCGGTCGCCATCGCGTTGCGATCGGTCCCGATTGTGACCACTGCGCCCTTGATCGTTCTTGTCCTTGGGCGCGGCGCCGTCGGCACAATTACGCTGGTTGCCGTGATGGTCTTTTTCCCGACGCTGGTCGCCTGTCTGCATGGCTTGCGTCAGGCGCCAGGTCAGGCACTGGACGTAGCCTCGAGCTATGCCGCAACTCCGCTCCAAAGGCTGGTCTATGTGCGGATACCGGCCATGCTTCCCGCCCTTTTCGCCGCTGCACGAATGAGTGTTCCCGCCGCCGTTCTTGCGGTCACCGTGGTCGAGTGGCTGGCCACAGGCGGGGGTATTGGTAGCCTGATGGCCCTCTCAGCGTCCTTGTCCGACTACGATATGCTGTGGAGCACCATCGTGATCGTCTCGATCCTCTCCGCACTGGGGTACGCGTTGGTCGGCCTTCTTGAAGCCCGCGTTTTGAGGGTTTATGCCCCCGAGCAGTCGCAATAATGCCTGTTGCGGCAGCCTTTGCGATCCCTGGCGATATCACCACACTCACAGGCGGATACATTTATGAGCGGCGGCTGCTCGAGGGGCTGCGCAAGCTTGGCCACGCAGTGCACCACATACAGCTCGGCTCTGGCTTTCCCGATCCTTCCCAAGCCGACATGAGGGATGCTGTGGGCAAGCTTCAGGCGATCCCCGCAGATCAACCGCTGATTCTGGATGGTCTGGTCTACGGTTCAATTGCAACCGATGGACTTGCCGGGGTGTCGGCGCCGATCGTTGGGATGATCCATCATCCGCTGGCGCTCGAAAGCGGGCTTTCTAAAGAGCGAGCGGATCACTTGTTCCGGACGGAGCGCGCAAATCTCGCGCTGGCCGACCATGTGCTGGTGCCCAGCCCACATACGGCATCGATCCTGCGGGCGGATTATGGCGTTGATCCTCGCGCCATAACCATCGCGCGTCCGGGCACGGACAAGCCAAAGCCAAGCGCAGATACGCAAAGGTCCGATCCATTTCTGATCCTGTCAGTAGGCATCCAGCATCCGCGCAAAGGCCACGATATCCTCCTGCGTGCGCTCGGGCAGCTAGCCGGTCTGGACTGGCGCGCGGTGATTGTGGGCTCGGCTTATGATCACGATCACGCCAACGAACTGCAGCAACTCAGAGAAGAGCTTGGTCTGCAGGAGCGCGTGCGGCTGGCTGGGCGTGTGGAGGCCGAGGAACTTGATAGCCTCTACCGGCAAGCATCGCTCTTCGCCTTGGCGACACGCTATGAGGGTTACGGCATCGTGTTCGATGAAGCGCTCGCCTACGGTCTACCGATCGTCTCCTGCGATACCGGCGCAGTATCCGAAACCGTGCCGGCTGATGCGGGAGTACTCGTGCAACCTGAAGACGCTCATGCCTTTGCCGCCGCGCTTTCAACGCTGCTCGCTGATGAGGAGCGACGAAGCGCAATGGTTCGTGCTGCTCTGATGGCCGGTGCGTCCCTGCCGGGTTGGGGGGATACGGCCAGGGTGGCGTCAGGTGTTCTTGAACGGGTCGCTCTTCCCGCTGCTCGCTAAATTCGGTGATGACCAAGATCGCACAACGCAAGCCACAGACCCGAAAGCGATCGCCGTTGGGTCGCTCTTTCGATGTGTATTACCGGGATTGCGCAAGAACCAAGCGTATGGATGCGCTTCATGCTCAGCTGGTCCGCCCCGGCCAGCTGGTTTTCGATATCGGCGCGCATGTCGGGGACAGGACTGGGAGCTTTGTGCGGCTGGGCGCGCGGGTTGTCGCGGTCGAGCCGCAGCCCTTGCTGTTTCGGGCCTTAAGGCTGCTCTACGGGCGATGCGATGAGGTGTCTCTGATCCCTGAGGCTGTTGGCGCTCGCATTGGCTCCACGCAGTTTCACATCAACGCCGACAATCCGACTGTATCAACAGCGTCGCAAGCGCTGATCGCTGCAGCTGCGCATGACAGGGCATGGCGAGATCAGCGGTGGACCCAAACCCTGTCGGTGCCGGTCACAACGCTTGACGCCTTGATCAAGCGCTACGGAGAGCCGGACTTTGTGAAGGTTGATGTCGAAGGCTTTGAGTACGAGGTTCTCAATGGCCTGAGCCGACACATTCCGGCCCTGTCGTTCGAATTCACAACCTTGCAAAGATCGGTGGCGATGTCGTGCATCGACCGGCTGGTGTCGTTAGGCAACTACCGGTTCAACGTCAGTTTCGGCGAGGAGCACGATTTGCGCTTCGCGCGATGGGCGGATGCGCCATCCGCGCGTGCGTTCATTGGCAAGCTGCCCGATGCGGTCAATTCGGGCGATATCTTTGCTCGGTTGACCGAGGAGAGCTGAGGGCTGCCAGCTGCTCAGCACGGTTTTCGCGCGCAGCAGCTGGCTTGGCCCGGCCTAGCTGGCCTTCTTGTCGAAGTTGGCTGACAAGCGCATCTGCATATAGTCGCCTGCCGACATCGGCTCATATTTGTTCTTCGGCCCGACGATCATGGCGTCCTTGTTGGCCTGCGCAAAGAACGCAATCGAGTAGCGCGGGCCATCATATTCGCAAGGTTTTGGCATCCGAACGCGGTGTAGCGTGGATTTCAGCACATCATCGGACCAGCGCATGAGCATGTCGCCGATGTTGCAGGTGATGATGCCATCTTCGGGCACGACTTCTGTCCAAGCGAGCCCTTCAACGTCGTCCTTACCCGGCGCCACCTGAAGACCACCCTGACCGGTACGCTGGTGCAGGAGGGTAAGGCAGTTGTAGTCCGAGTGCGCGCCCGCGCGCCAATATTTGAAGTCTTCCTGCTTGGCATCTTTCATCGCCAGATAATGGATCAGCCGGACCGTCGACTGGTAGGTCGGTTGCATCGGGTCATGTGCGACCGTGAAGAAGTCGGTTTCCATGCCGAGTTTGGTGGCGAAGCATCCCAGAACCTTGGTCGCCAGGTGCCAGTTAGCCCGCTCAAATGCGAGCATCGATGCTTTGAAGCCCGGAAGCTCTGCAGATGTCGGCCACAGCTTCAGCTCTTCCATGCGGCTTGTGGTGATCTGGTAGCTTTCCTTTTGATCCGCCGTACCGGTCGATGGGCGCACCTGCGCCTTGTACTCCCAGCCCGAGTTGGTTCCCCGCTGCATGGGGTACTGGCCCTTCACATCGTGCGGAAGCGCGAAGAAAGACTTCGACATCGCGAATGCTTCGTCAATAAGCGGAAGCGGAACGCCATGCCCTGTCAGCTGGAAGAAGCCTATCTGGGTCGCAGCGTCCCACAGCTCATCGGTGATATCGTCCTTGCGTTCAGCGAAGTTGGTCAGGTCAATGCGCGGGATTTCGCGTTGGACCTCCGTTCCCACACCGCCGATGGTGGTTTCCTTGTTGAGTTCCTGCAAAGCGTAGTCGGTTGCGTTGGCCATAATCGGTCTCCAAACAGTCGGTTGCGATATAGCGGAGCAATGACCTGCGCGGGCCGCACTGGCGCGAGCGCTGACTGCTTCTACTCCTCGAGCGAGCACAAATCTCGTGCTTTCCGCCCAATTCAGGGTCGCAAAGCCTCGCTATGATTTCAACGCACTGGAGCCGCGCCACCGCCCAAATGTTGGTCAAAGGGCGCTGGCGCAATCGAAGGTTTGCCTAAACTGCCAGCTACCGGATCAGCACGATGGGGATACGGCAGGAGCGAACCATTTGTGTTGTCGTTGAGCCGATGATCATCGAGCGGATGCGCGAATGACCATAGGCTCCCATCACCAGAAGGTCGAAATCGTGGCCTTCGACGTGATCTCCGAGCGCCGTTTCTGGCTGTCCCGACAAGACCTCGATATGTGCTTCCGTCCCTGCGGCCTTAAGCATGGCTCGCGCATCCTCAAGCTCTTTGCGGGTGCTTGCGGTATCTGAGCCGACCGTGACCACATGAACCTCAAGCCCACGATAGATCGGTGAGCGGGCGATATGGTCCACCGCCTTCATCGCCGATGTGCCGCCATCATAGGCGATCAGAACCTTATTGATGGGTTGAAGCGCGCGCGACGCAACGAAGATCGGCTTGCGGCTGGATCGAACAATGCGTTCCAGGTTGGAGCCAAGATGCCCTTTGGCAAAATCGGCAGCCTCGCCGCGTTTGCCGATCATCACCAGGTCGGCGTCGCTTTCCTGATCCAGGACGCTTTCGACAAGATCGCCTTGCCGAAGGCGCGATGTCACGTTCTCAATACCAGCACTCTCGAAGATTGCCCTTGCGTCTTCGAGGATCGCGCGCCCCCGATGGGAGACGACCTTTGCCCTCTGCGCATCAATCTCGGCAAGCTCTTCCAGAAGAGCAGTTCGCGCGCCAAGCGTAATGGCGCCTGACAGGTCCTTATGCTGCGTGCCTTCGCGGTGCCCCAGGACATGAACCAGTTCAACAGACCATCCGGTGCGCTGCGCGAGCCAGACTGCATGATCGCAAACGCTCTGCGAGTAGATTGAGCCATCGACAAGGGCGACAAGTTTGCCGTTCGGTTCCGTCATCTGCATGCCCCTAGTGCGCGTCCAGCGCGTCGAGCGCGCCGGGTTGGTCTTTCACGGAAAGCCGATCCATGAGCGTTTCGGACGCCTGATTCATGCCGACAATCTCGACATCAGCACCGTCACGTCGGAACTTTAAAACGGCCATGTCGAGTGCCTGAACCGATGAGATATCCCATATGTGAGCGTCCGACACATCGATGATGATCCGCTCGGGGACCTCGCGAAAATCAAAGGCGGCCATGAGATCCTCGACTGAGCCGTAAAACAGCTGCCCCTCAACCCGGTAGGTGCGGACGCGACCGTCATCGCTGATGGTGGGCGTAACCCGGAATAGCTGTGCGATCTTTGCTGCGAAGAAGATACCCGACAGAAGCACGCCGACCAGTACGCCGATGGCGAGGTTGTGGGTGAACACGACCGTTATCACGGTCGCCAGCATCACAACGGATGACGAGCGCGGGTGGGTCCGCAGATTGCTGATCGATGACCATGAGAACGTTCCAATTGACACCATGATCATGATGGCAACGAGCGCGGGCATCGGGATGATGGAGACAAAGTCGCCCAAGCCCACCACAAGGATTAGAAGGAAAACACCGGCGACAAAGCAGGACAGTCGCCCGCGTCCGCCTGATTTCACATTGATGATGGACTGGCCGATCATGGCGCAGCCTGCCATGCCGCCTATGAAGCCCGTCGCCGTGTTCGCAAGGCCCTGACCAATGCACTCCTGATTGCGATCGGACGCAGTGTCGGTGAGGTCATCGACGATGTTTTGCGTCATCAGGCTTTCAAGCAGGCCCACGACCGCAACGGCGATCGAATAGGGCAGAATGATCATCAGGGTTTCCAGATTGAGCGGAATATCGGGGATGAGAAACATCGGCAGTGTATCGGGCAATTCGCCCATATCGCCGACCGACCGCACATCGATGCCAAGCGCCCAGACCAGCGCTGTCAGAACAATGATCGTGACCAGCGGGGAGGGGATAGCACGTGTCACGCGCGGAAAGAGGTAGATGATGGCAAGTCCGACTGCGACCAACAAATAGGTCATCCACGTGACCTCGCGTGGGTCAAGTTCAGGTAGCTGCGCCATGAAAATAAGGATCGCGAGCGCGTTCACGAAACCGGTCATCACGGATTTCGAGACGTAGCGCATCACGAAACCGAGCTTCAGAGCACCGGCCCCAATCTGAAGGAGACCGGCAAGGACTGTCGCCGCAAGTAGATACTGCAGGCCGTGGTCGCGAACCAAGGTCACCATCAGGACTGCTGTCGCGGCCGTTGCGGCGGAAATCATGCCCGGCCGTCCGCCTGCAATGGCGGTGATTACGGCGATAGAGAAGCTGGCGTAGAGGCCAACCTTGGGGTCGACCCCGGCGATGATCGAGAAGGCGATAGCCTCAGGGATCAACGCGAGCGCAACGACGAGACCGGAAAGCAGGTCCCCGCGAATGTTGTGGAACCATTGATGACGATAAGCATCGAGCGAAATCATGCATATCCTGACCCGATGCACCTATTTACGGCGCATCGGTGGTGCGAGAGGTTGAAGCCGGTACTTTGAGGAAACCGGTACGGTCGGGGGCACGTCCAGAAATGGCCGGTGGCACCGAGCGCCGCTATAGCGCCGCCAGCGGCATCAGCCAAGCCGGTTGGGTGAAGTGGTTTGCGTCACTCAGCTGGCGCGGCAGCAGCTCCACGGGGGGTTGCGTGATTGGTTGTTGGCGCGCGCAGGCAAAGCCGCAGGAGTGGAGGCACCGTCAACAGGGTCAGAAACGCCGACATGGAAAGCCCACCAACCACAACCGCACCGAGGCCTCGATACAGTTCAGCGCCTTCTCCGGGCACCAGCACCAATGGCAGCATGCCCATGATCGATGTGAAGGTGGACATGAAGATCGGGCGAATGCGGTTGTTGGTAGCCTCTTCGATAGCCTCGGTCGGCGACATGCCTTCTTCACGCAGATTGATCAGTGATTGGTGCACGATGAGGATGGCATTGTTCACGACGATGCCGATGAGGATGATGAAGCCCAACAGGGTGAGCATGTCGAGCGGCTGGGTCTGGTACGTATTGAGGAGTGCGAGCCCGCCTACGCCACCAGCCGCCGCAACCGGCACAGAGATCAGGATTACAAGCGGCAGAACAAAACTCTCGAACAGGATCGCCATCACCAGGAAAACGATCAGCAGGGCAACAATCAAATTGATCTGGATCGCGCCCCAAGTCTGGCTCAACTGGTCAGCGGTTCCGGAAACCGAAAGACGGATGCCTGGCGGCAGCCCTTGCTCCTGCAGCGGGGCGACGACCTGGTCTTCCAGCATGGTGACGGCAGTTTCGAGCGCGAGCGCGTCGGAGGGCCTGACCTCAAGGGTGACCGTGCGCAACCTATCAAGGTGGCGGATCTCGGTTGGGCCTGCGGTTACAACGACGTCGGCCAACGCCGACACCGGTACGATCAGCCCCGATGGTGTCACCACGGGGAAACTGCCAACGTCTTGCGTGCGGAGGCCAGTCAGCTCCGTCCGGTCGCCGAGTAGGACCAGATTCAAGCGATCTGCGCCCTCCGTAATTTCGGCAACGCGAATACCGTCATTGTAGGCATCGACCGTGGCTGCCAAAGCGGTCGCATCAAGGCCCGCATCTGCAAGCCGCAGTCGGTCCGGGATCAGCCGAATTTCTGGCGCGCCCAGCTCAAGGCCTGGGATCGGCCGGAACTGATGACCTTCCGAGCGCGGGAGAATGCCCGATACTATCCCCGCAGCCTGTCCGGCGATGCCAAGAATAGCGCCCAAATCCTGACCGGAGACGTTGAGTTCTATGGTTCGCCCGCCACCCACGCCCTGGCCGAAAAGCGATGGCTGCGTCATGAAGCCGAACGTCCCTGGCTCGGCAAAAATCGGGCGCGAGAGAATGGGGATCAGATCGCCTGCACGGGTGCCGTCTACCGCAGTCGCGCCGACAAAGCTGTTGCCTGGGGTCGCCACGAAGAAGAAATTCTCGATGACCGGGTCGCCATTTTCGAGTTCGAGGGCGGGCGCCGCTTCCCACATAGGCCGGGCTGCCCGCTCGATGCGCTCTGCGATCGTCTCGGTGGTGTCGAGATTGTAGCCAGGCGGGGGAATGATCAGCCCGAAGACGAGGTTGCGGTTCCCTTCGGGCAGATATTCAAGCTGCGGTAGGAATGTGACGGCTGCAAGCGCGGCGCTTCCGGCGATAAGCGACACCATCACAATGCCCAGCATTCGGGCACGCACCGTGGCCCGCACATAGAGCATTACGAGTGCCTTGAAGCCGCGTCCGAGATGATCGATGCCCGGAAGCGGAATGGTGGATTGTTTTCCCGAACCAAGCAGCCGGCTCGACAGGCTTGGGATAACCGTGACCGCTACAACCAAGGACAGCAGAACGGAAACTGAAATCGCGACCGCGATGTCGCGAAACAGCTGACCCGCCTCAAGCTGCATGATCAGAATCGGGATAAAAACCAGAACCGTTGTAAGGGCTGACACCAGGATCGCCCCCCAAACCTGCTTCGCGCCCTTGTAGGCCGCCTGCTGCCTCGAAAGGCCTTCTTCGCGGAGCCGGTAGATATTCTCCAAAACAACGATGGCCGCATCGACGATCATGCCCACAGCAAAGGCGATGCCAGCGAGCGAGATAACGTTCAGCGTTCGACCCGTGGCCGCCATCACCACGAACGTGGCAACGATGGAAACAGGGATCGAAAGGGAAACGACGAGGGTTGCGCGCGGACTTCTCAGAAAGAGCAGCAGCACCAAGGCGGCGAGCCCGCCTCCGATCCATATGTTCTGCACCACCAAGTCGATTGCGCCCTCGATGTAGATGGTCTCGTCATAGACCTGCTTGAGAACAAGGTTTTGATCCGCGACGGGGCCGGCTGAGAGTTCATCCAGCGTTCGCCGGACTTCGCCCATGGTCTCAATAACGTTGGCGCCGCGTTCGCGGACAATATTGAACGCCAAACCCGGCTCGCCGTTGAAACGCAGCCTTACGGTTGGCTCGCCAAAATCGAAGCCGACGCGGGCGACATCTGCAACGCGCACGCGGCCAAGCGGGCCACCATCGGCCTGCGAGCGCAGCACAACAGCTTCTACCGCTTCTATCGTGTTGAGATTGCCCTCGGCCCGCACGACATAGCGGCGCTTGCCTTCATCCACGTCGCCCGCGGAAATCGAGATGTTCTCGGTGCGAAGGCGTGCCACAACTTCGGGTACCGTCAGCCCGAAGCGCGCCAGTTGCTGTGGGTCGAGCACGATCTGCAGCTCCCGCGAGACACCCCCAAAAACATTGACGGCCGAAACGCCTTCGACGCGCTCGACGCGATCCTTGATGATGTCTTCGACAAAATCGCCATAGGTGGGCAGGTCGCGCGTGTTGCCTTCCCCACCGAGAACCAACACCCAAGCAATGGGGCTGTCATCCGATCCCGAAGTGTCGAGCGTCGGCTCGCTCGCTTCGTCCGGGTAGTCGCTGACGCGGTCGAGGCGGTTCGACACCAGCAGAAGCGTCTGGCTCATATCCACGCCGATTGCGAATTCGAGCGTGATCTCCGCTTCTCCGGTTTGCGAGGTGGAACTCATAAGTTCCAGACCTTCGAGGCCGCGCAGCACCTCTTCCTGCGGGTTGACGATCTCGCGCTCGATTTCGATGGGCGCCGCGCCGGGCCATTCGGTTGTGATCACGACCACCGGCGCGCGGACATCCGGGGCCAGCTGAATGGGAATGCGGCTCAGCGCCAACGCGCCAAACATCAGAGCCATGATGACGGTGGCGACGACTGCGATCGGCCGATCTATGGCGAAGCGAATGAAATCCATGAGACGTCGCTCCTTTCGCGGCCAGCGCTAGTTCTGTACCGGACCGGTGGCGGGGTTGGCTGCGGTTTCAGCCGCCCCCTGTTCGTCGTCGGCCGGCGCGTTCGTCGCCTGAATGGGTTGACCGGGGAACAGCCGTTCGTTGCCGCGGACCACAACGAAGTCGCCTTCGGTCAGGCCAGACAGTACCTCAAAGCGATCACCCATCGCTGCACCGATCTGCACTGTACGAGGCTGCGCGCTGCCATTGTCGTCGACGAAGACAGACCAGCCCTGCGCCCCCTGTGTAAGGGCATCTTTTGGAACAGAGAGTGCTTCGCGCGGCGGTGCGGTTGGAACAGAAACGGTTATCGATTGGCCGACAGCAGCCAAAGCGCCAAGTTCCCCATCAGCGGGGGAAAAGCGGACTGGCCGCGTTCTTGTGGCGGCCGCTTCCGTCGGCAGGATGGCCCGCACAACGACGTCAACCGGCACGCCGTCTGCGGTTTCTGCCGGCAGGCTCATGCCCTGTTCCAATCCGGCGACATATTGTGCCGGAACGCTTGCTTCTATCTCAAGGGTGGTGATGTCCAGAATACGAGCGACCGTCGCGCCGGCCGCGATGTATTGGCCACGGTCCGCTTCGACTTCGAGGACAATGCCGCGAAAGGGCGCAGCAATCCGCGCATTGGTGTTATTGTAGAGCGCACGATCATAGGCCGCTTGTGCATTGAACAAGCGCGCCTGGGCTTGAGCCAATTGCCCTTGAGCCTCAGAGAATAGACCCCGAAGTTCCTCAAGCCGTCCCTCCGAAAACGCGTTGCTACCGCGCAACTGGTCGATCCGCGCAAACGCATCCTCGGCACGGGCGACACGCGCGGTCGCGACCTCAATACCAGCTTGGGCCTCGGCGAGGTTCGCTTCTGCTTGGGCCAGCTCGATGCCGATCAACTCGCGATCAAGCACAGCCAACATGGCATCGGGCTCCACGCGATCGCCCACCAATACCCCAACCTCAGCAACGATCCCCGCAACACGCGTCGCGACTGTGCTGTCGTTTTGCGCAACCACCTGCCCGAAGACTGGCCGTGTCTCGGATAGTGTTCGCATTTCAACCCGCTCTGTTTGAACGGGAGAGGGGCCGCCTTGCGCCAGTGCCGCCGAGGCGACACAAAGCAAAACGAGCGCTGAAAGCGCGCTTGGGATGCGAGATGGGAATACAGGCATCGTCAGGCCTCGCCGCAAAAGACTGTGTGGAGATCCGCTGTCGCTGACATTACGCAGGAGTCGACGTGTTGGACGCCTTAATAATCGACGATTTTCAACATGGGTGCACAAATCGTCGGCACCAACCCCGCTTTGATTCACGCTCAGCGCCCCGGTTTGACGGCCGAGCCGCATGCACGGAGACGGGTTATGGCCGTTAAAACAAGCGTAGGTGTTGTGCTTGCTGGCGGCCGTTCCCGCCGGATGGGTCGCACCAAGGCGACCTTAACCGTCGGTGGTGAACGTTTAATCGATCGGCAGCTTTCGCGGCTAAGAGGGATGGTCGATCAGATCGCCGTGTCGGGCCGTGAGAACTTTGGACTGTCTTTACCGGTCATCGCGGATCGGTTGGGTGTCGAGGGTCCTGTGGCTGGAATTTTGGGTGTTGCGGACTGGTTGGGCGCGCAGCAACAAGCCGCGGCGGGATTTCTCACTGTTCCTGTGGATACGCCTTTCCTGCCGCTGGATTTGGCGGAGCGGCTAATGGCGGAGCCAAACCAATCGGCCATCGCAGCTGACGAAGTCGGCGTCCATGCAACCTGCGCTTATTGGGCGCTGGATGCGCTTGGTGAGGTCGAGGCTTCGTCATCCCCGTCTCCTTCCCTTCGCGCAATCGCGGAAATGGCTGGCGCTCGAACCGAACGTTGGCCGTCCGACCAGCACTTTTTTAACATCAACACGCCCGCAGATTTGGCGCTTGCGGAGGCAAGACAAGCTGGTGCAGTAAGCGCAAACTGATTTTGCCTTTGATCGATATCATTTGCGCTGTTGGTTATTTTTTGCGCAATTGCCGTTTAACTGGTGAAAACGTTCTTCGCATAAGCCTTTTGGCGGACTTCGATGTCTCGGAAGCCCTAAAACGCTCCGCTAATCTCCTCACTTGGTTCAACAGGTGCTCAGCGCCGATATGTGAGAGGGATCTTTCCGTGAAACGTCTAGCTTTTACCGCTGCCGCTCTGGCTGCCGCCACAGTATTTGCGGCACCCGCCCTTGCCGTTGATGGCGCCGGGCCACTGGTCGGTGCGGACTGGGTGATTGAAAACCAATCCAATCAGGATGTGGTGGTTGTCGACATCCGCGCCAACGTCGAAAACACTGACCTGGGTGAGTTGCCCTACATCGCCGGCGCCGTATCCGCGCCGTACAACACTGCCGGCTGGCGCACGGAAATCGATGGCATTCCTGGTGTTCTGCCTGACCTGGCAGAGATCGAGTCGCTTATCGAGAGCCTCGGCA
This sequence comes from Pseudomonadota bacterium, assembly GCA_039024915.1. Classification (NCBI taxonomy): domain Bacteria; kingdom Pseudomonadati; phylum Pseudomonadota; species Pseudomonadota bacterium. The sequence goes on along the minus strand of JBCCPK010000003.1, from coordinate 425,301 downwards.
TCGACAATGATGATCATGTTGTCATTGTCCCGTGGGGCACCGATTCAACCGAGTTTGGTTCTGCAACGCGTGTGTACTGGACGTTCCGTTACCTGGGCCATGACCAGGTTTCGATTCTCGATGGTGGCTGGCGCCAGTTCGATGCCGCTGGTGGCGAGCGTGCGGCCGAGCCTACAGTTGCGGACGCGTCAGAGTTTTCCGTTGAGATCAATGACGCTTTGCTTGCAACCACTGACGATGTCTTGGCCGCTATCGACAGCGATGTTCGCCTTGTCGACGGTCGGCCGCTCGAGCAGTTCCGTGGCGAAAGTAAGAGCCCGGTCGCGCAGGCAGCGGGGACGATCCCAAGTTCTGTGAACCTGCCACACAGCGATTTCTACAGTGGCGAGTTCGCTCGCTTCGCGCAGCCGGAGACGGTTGAAGCGCTTGTGGCTGCTGTAGGTGTCGATCCGCAGGGTGCGACCATCACATTCTGCAATACCGGCCACTGGGCATCGGTTGCGTGGTTCGGTCTTAGCGAGGTTCTCGGCAACGAGCAGACAGCGATGTATGACGGCTCGATGGCCGAGTACACGCAGAACCCTGCCAACCCGCTGGTGCCTGCTCGCGCGACGCAGTAACCAAACCACCAATAACGGCAGAATGGCGCTTCGCTTGTCGGGGCGCCATTTCCCATTGAAAACAGGATCTTTTGATCATGGCCGACGCCGCCCTCGCGGTTGCACCGCCCAAGCCAATCGACGTGAACCCTGCGCGTGTCGCAGGCGGATTTCTGTTGTTGGGTTTCCTCGCGATCGCCTGGCTCGTCGACTGGCGGCAGGCCTCGCTCTTTGCTATCGGCGCAGGGCTCGGTTTCGCTCTTTATCAAGGCGCGTTCGGCTTCACCGGTGCTTGGCGGCGCATGGTTGTTGAAAAGCGCGGTCGCGGTATTCGCGCTCAAATGCTTATGATCGGCATCGCGGCAATCGCCATGATGCCGCTGCTCGCCGCCGGTTCTCTGGGAGACCAGCCCCTCGCGGGCGCGCTCGCCCCGGTTGGCGTATCCGTCCTTTTCGGTGCGGGCCTTTTTGGTTTGGGCATGCAGCTGGGCGGGGGCTGCGGGTCCGGAACCTTATTCACCGTTGGTGGCGGGTCGGCGCGCATGTTGGTCACCTTGGTTTTCTTTGTTGTCGGAGCTGTTATCGGGACAGCTCATTTGCCTTGGTGGCTGGACCAGCCTGCGCTTCCGGCCATCAGCCTGGGTGCCAGGTTTGGCGTACCGGTTGGCCTTGGCCTGTCACTTTTGGGTCTCGCCGCCGTTGCCGCGCTCACGTGGATCATTGAGCGCCGTGCTCATGGCACCGTCGAGCGGGAGCCGGCGATTGCAGCAACCGATTGGCGGTGGCTTTTACGGGGACCGTGGCCATTGATCGGCGCAGGCCTCGTGCTTGCGCTTCTGAACGTCGCAACCCTCCTTGTGGCGGGCCACACATGGTCCATCACGTATGGTTTTGGCCTTTGGGGCGCGAAAATTGCCAGCTTGGCCGGTGTGCCGGTTGAAACCTGGACCTTCTGGACATGGCCCGGTCAGGCCGAGGCTCTGCAGAGTTCGGTTCTTGCCAACACCGTGTCTGTCATGAATTTCGGTCTCATTTTGGGAGCTGGCCTTGCCGCGTCTCTCGCAGGCGCGTTCGCGGTGAGAACACACATTCCCTTCAAGTCGCTCATGGCCGCAATTCTCGGCGGCCTGCTCATGGGGTACGGTGCCCGGCTTGGTTTTGGTTGCAATATCGGCGCGCTGTTTTCGGGTATCGCGTCTGGAAGCGCCCACGCATGGTTATGGTTTGCAGCGGCGTTCGCCGGTTCGACACTTGGTGTGGCCGTGCGCCCCTTTTTCGGGTTGAGCGGTTTCCGAGCAAAGAGGCAGGGCTAACATGACCGCAACGCGAAGCACGATACTGTTCGCCGCGGCGCTCGCCGCGACGACCGGTGCCGTGGCCCTCGACCACGCTGCGCACGGCGTGCCGGAACCTGTACCAGCCGCCACAGCGCAGCCAGCTGCGGCTGCTGCTCCCTGTTCCGCTGGGGCTCCTGCTCTCGCTCCTTGCGCCGCTGCGGCTCCAGCTCCACGCACCCTTCAGCCACCACCGCCACCCCCTGCGGTACCCGCGCCGACCGCCAACCGCGCTGCGCCTCCTCCGCCGCCAGCAGCACTGCCGGAGGGTGCAGACGAAGCGCCTGATCTCGCGCAGCCGGAAGTCGGCGGAGCGTCGTGAGCGGGGACGCACAACGCGATGCAAGTGCTCAGGAAGTGGCGTTTTGCGAACGTGTTCTGGCGAAGGGCGGCCAATCCGTCCTGACTGAAACGCTCCGTGGTCATGCGGAGCTTTCGACATGGACCAAGTACCCCGACGGCGAGGTCTTCGACCCAGACAGTGGTGCGCAGTGGTTTTATCACTCTCATGCCCGCGATGAGGACGAAGCTTTCAGTGCTTCCAGTGAGCATGGACACTTCCACTGCTTTGTGCGTCCGGTAGGCCCCGATGGCCCGATCCATCACCTATGCGCGGTCGGCGTCGATGCGCACGGACGGTTACTCCGACTGTTTACGGTCAACCACTGGGTGGTCGGCGACACCTGGCTGGGGGCGGACGCCACGATCGCATTGCTTGACCGTTTCGATGTGCACATGCCGCAGCCATCCTATCTGGTGAACCGTTGGTTGACGGGTGTTCTGTCCGCCCACCGTCCGATCATCGTTGATTTAATCGGACAGCGGGATCGGCGTATCGCGACATACAAAAGCCCCGACGGAACAGATCCCAAAGCATGCCGTGGCTTAGAGGTTACCGCAGAACATCGCTTCTAGAGCGAATGTGCAGGACGCGCTCGGATCGCGGTCATAACGCCGCGAAGCTCGGCCAGTCCCCTCAGCCGTCCAATTGCCGAGTACCCCGGATTGGTTTGCTTGTCATGGTCATCGAGGAGGATGTGACCATGGTCGGGCCGCATCGGGATTTGCCAATCTTTGCGGCCTTCATCTCGCCGGCGTTGTTGCTCCGCCAACAATCGTTCAATCACGCTGACCATATCGACATCGCCATCGAGATGGTCGGACTCGTAAAACGTACCGTTTGGTTCGCGGCGAACGTTGCGAAGATGGGCGAAGTGAACCCGATCGGCAAACGCGTCAAGCATGGCAATCAGATCATTATCCTCACGTGCGCCCAGTGATCCTGTGCAGAAGGTGACGCCGTTCGAAGGCGATGGAACGGCTTCAAGGAGCGCCGCGTAATCAGCTTGTGTGCTCACGACCCTGGGCAGACCAAAAAGTGGCATGGGTGGGTCGTCGGGATGGACGCAAAGGCGGGCACCGCACGCCTCTGCCCGCGGCACGACAATGGCAAGGAACCTTCGAAGTGCATCGAAAAGCGCAGCAGGAGATGTGTCATCAAACTGGCTGATCCGTTCCAAGATGCCATCGCGATCGTGCGACAACTCCGAGCCAGGAAGCCCAGCTATGATGGTCTTCTCCAGAGTGTCCCGTTCGTCGGCGGATAATCGTTTTGCGCGCGCTTGCGCCAGCGCCTGCATGGCCGGATCATAATCATCCCAGGCGCCCGGGCGTTCGAGGACAAACATGTCGTACGCCGCGAAAGCCGTCATGTCGAAACGCAAAGCCAGCGCGCCGGTTGGTAGCCGATAGCTCAAGTCGGTTCGCGTCCAATCGACCACCGGCATGAAGTTGTAACAGATGGTTTGAAGGCCTTGCTCGGCCAACCTCTCGACCGTCGTTGCGAACGCGTCTGTGAAGTGGTCGGCTTCGGGGCCGGCGAACTTGATGGACGGATGAACCGGGATGCTCTCCACCACGCTCCAGCGTAGGTCAGCGGCTTCAATCAGCCGTTTGCGCGAAGCAATTGCATCGCTGCTCCACGCTTCACCATCATAGGTTTCATGGAGGGCCGTAACGATGCCGGTCGCGCCGGTTTGCCGGATGTCCGATAGCGTGACTGGATCGGATGGCCCATACCAGCGCCAGGTTTCCTCAAGTCCGTCATAACCATCGCCAGGGACCTGCGCAGTGTGCATGTTGCGTTGACTTTCTTTTGGCGTTTCCGTCGTGGAGTGTTTCAACCAAACGAGCCTCGATCAAGGGCCCCTTTCGCGACGAAAGGGCAGGGTACGACTTGGCGAGGATTGCCGGCGCTTCTTGCCTGCTTCTTGGCGCTGGGCGAACGTCGCGCGCACAATGCCTGAAGCTGGGGATATGAGAGTGGAAATGATTGAGCTGGAAGCAGGTGATGCACGGTGCGTTGTTGTCCCGGAACTGGGTGCGGCGATCGCATCGCTTACGGTCGGTGATCGTCCTGTTCTGCGCTCCACCGATGCGAAGCCCGCCGACGAGGCCTTCGAACTAGCGTGCAATTTGATGGTTCCGTTTTCAAATCGGATCAACGGAGGCTTCACCGTCGATGGAACGTTCTACCGGCTCGATCCAAATCGAACCGACCAGCCTTACGCCATCCATGGCGACGGCTTTCAGAAAGCGTGGGCCGTGGAGCGCCAAAGCGGTACCGAGGCTTCGCTTACACTTGAAGGCGCCTACGGTCCGCTCATTTATAGCGCGCGCGTCGACTACCAGCTTACAGCGGGCGCGTTGACGTCCGTGCTGACCCTCACGAGCAGAGCGGATGACATGCTGCCATTCGGCGGCGGCTTTCACCCATGGTTTCCCAGAAGCGATCATACTCGGTTGAAGGCAAAGCTGACCGGTTTCTGGCCGGCAGGGGCCGATAAGCTACCGACGAGCGCGGTCGAGCAGCCGGTCCCCATCGATTTTGATTTCAGCGAGCCTACAAGGCTGCCCACTGGAGCCCTCGATAACGGCTTCAGCGGTTGGGATGGTTCCGCCCATATTGACCAAGGCGAAGACGCCGTGAGCGTGTCCATCACCAGTTCGACGCTCGATCATGCGATCATATACGCACCGTCGCCGGAGGCAGGCTTCTTTTGCTTCGAGCCGGTCTCGCATCCGATCAACGCGCACAATCTACCTGGGATGCCCGGCCTGAAACTCTTGGCTCCGGGAGAACGTCTTCGCATGGATATGGTCCTTGAATGGCAAGGTATGCGACGTTAGCTGATGGGAAGTGATGGGCTCTCCTAAGTACGCTTTACAGGCGCTTCGTCAGCCTGCACAAAGAGTGGATGGATAATCTCTTGAGCCCACAGCCGCCGCTTATTGACCCATTTGGGCGTGCGGTGAACTATCTCCGGGTCTCGGTGACGGACCGCTGCGATTTTCGCTGCGTGTACTGCATGGCAGAAGACATGACATTTCTGCCGAAACGCGACCTGTTGACTCTCGAGGAGCTTGACCGTCTGTGCTCAGCGTTCGTTGACAGAGGTGTGCGCAAGCTCCGGCTCACCGGCGGTGAGCCCCTGGTCCGCAAGAATGTCATGACGCTTGTCGAAAGCCTGTCGCGTCACCTTGAAAGTGGCGCGCTTGATGAGCTGACGGTCACGACCAACGGCTCGCAGCTCAAGCGTTTTGCCGAGCCACTTTTCAGACACGGGGTCCGACGCGTCAACGTATCGCTCGACACGCTTCGCCCAGACGCCTTCCGCGCGGTCACCCGCTGGGGCGAGCTGAGCAAGGTTCTTGACGGTATCGACGCGGCTCAGGCAGCGGGCCTCAAGGTCAAGATTAACGCGGTGGCCCTCAAGGGCTTCAACGAGCATGAAATTCCCACGATGATCCAGTGGGCACACGAGCGTGGGGTCGACTTCACGCTGATCGAAACAATGCCGCTTGGTGAAATCGAAGAAGATCGAACTGATCAGTATCTGCCGCTGACAAAGGTCAGACGCCAGCTCGAACAGATTTACACGCTCACCGATCTGCCAGAGCGGACGGGCGGCCCGGCGCGCTACGTCCGTGTTGAGGAAACCGGCGGCAAATTAGGCTTCATAACGCCGCTCACCCACAATTTCTGCGAGAGTTGTAACAGGGTGCGGGTGACGTGCACCGGCACGCTTTACATGTGTCTGGGTCAGGAAGATGCGGCTGACCTACGGACGCCATTGCGAGCCTCCGAGGGTAACGATCTGCTCTTCCAAGCGATCGACGAAGCGATCAGCCGGAAGCCTAAGGGCCATGATTTCGTCATCGACCGGACGCGCGCCCAACCTGCCGTCGGCAGGCATATGAGCATGACCGGCGGCTGATCAGGCCAGGACGACCGACTGCCGGATAAAGCTCCCGTTCTCGCCAGCTTCCATAACGAAATGCGCGACGTCTGCGCGCGATATCGTGCCGAGCCGCCACGAGGATGGTTCGGTCAGAACCTTGTATCTCTTTGATAACGCACCCGCATTGAGGATTGTGGGGCGAACGAGCGTCCAATCGAGGTCGCTAACCTTGATCATGTCTTCCTGGCGGCTCTTGTCCGCGTAAACACGCCCCAAAACAGCATTGTGGCCGAGTGCGACTAGCTTGCTCATCGTCTGCTTGCTCTCACCGGACCCATAGCCGGTAATCGTGATCAGGCGCTTCACGCTCGCAGCCTGCATGGCTGGGATCAGGACGCTCGTCGCGTCAGAGAAAAGTGTTTCGCGCTCCCACAGCATCGCGGGCCGTTCTCGGATCCCCAGCGCCTGCACCACGATATCTGCGTCCTCGAGCGCTGCGTTCACGTCCGACGCGTCGCGGGCGTCGCCCTTGAAACCCTGGATATGGCTGCCATCGAACTGGGTTTCGCCTGCACTCCGGCCAAAAGCTCGTACGGCGATCGACTTCCTATCAAGTTGTTCGACCAATTGGCGGCCGATACCTGATGTTCCGCCCATGACCAGCCAGCGCATGCCATCTACTCCGCTCTTATGTGAAAGATGACTGTCTTACGATGCGCAAAGCGCAAGGTTCACACCTGCGACGCAATAGCCGTCAGTCGACCCCGAACAGATCACGGGTGAAAACCTTATGCTTGACGTCTTCAAGGTCCGGTGATCGCCTGTTGGCGATGATGACGTCGCACGCGCTCTTGAACGCATCGAGATCGCGCACAACCGCTGACCCAAAAAACTCCACCGCATCGAGCGACGGCTCGTAGACGATGATCGGAATACCCTTGGCTTTGATCCGCTTCATCACGCCTTGCACGGAGCTGTCTCGATAGTTATCGGACCCCTCCTTCATGGTCAGCCGAAACACGCCGACGCATTCGGGGTTCCGCGCCAGCACCTGCTCGGCGATGAAGTCCTTCCTTGTTGTGTTGGCGTCGACGATCGCCCGGATGAGGTTTTGTGGAACGGACTGGTAGTTGGCTAGAAGCTGCCTGGTGTCCTTGGGCAAGCAGTAGCCGCCGTAGCCGAAGGATGGGTTGTTGTAGTGCGAGCCAATCCGGGGATCGAGGCCAACGCCCTTGATGACGTCGCGCGTATCCATACCGGCCGTTTGCGCAAACGTGTCCAGTTCGTTGAAGAAGGCGACGCGCATGGCGAGGAACGTGTTGGCGAACAGCTTGACCGCTTCCGCTTCATCGGGACCGGTCAAGACGATGGGAACGTCTTCACGTCTGGCGCATTGGGCGAGCATCGCGGCAAATCGTTCACCGCGCACGGAGCGGTCGCCGACGACAATCCGTGAAGGGTACAGATTGTCATGCAGCGCTTTGCCTTCCCGCAGAAACTCTGGCGAATGAATGATCCGATCGGTCTTAAACTGGTCACGCAGTCGCCGGACCAGCCCTACGGGTATGGTCGAGCGAATGACACAGACGGCGTGTTTGCTGGCGTCGAGTACTTGGTCAATGACCGTCTCCACTGATCGGGTGTCGAAAGCGTTTGTCTGCGCGTCGTAGTTTGTCGGGGTGGCAATGATCACATACTCGGCATCGCTGAACGCGGCCTGCGCGTCGGTCGTCGCGGTCAAGCTGAGCTGCCTGGAGTGCAGATACTCTTCGATCAACGGTTCGTCGATCGGCGACCGCTTGTCGTTGAGCAGCTGAACGCGATCTTGGTCGATGTCGTAGGCAACGGTCTCGAACTGTTGAGAAAGCAGAACGGCGTTTGATAAGCCGACATAGCCGAGCCCCGCGACGGCTATCTTCTCCGACATCGCGCTACCCTTTGAAGCTCATATGGAAAGACGGGCACTGTTTAGGGTACGCGCTACGACCGCGCAACGGCTGCGAGTAACCGCCTATGCCGCCATCGAAACCTTGTAGATCCGTTCCGCTGTTTTATGGGCAATCGCGGCAGCTTCGTCAGCTGAGAGCGTGGCAAGAACCTGACGGGTTATCGCGATCCAGCGGGGCAGGCCGACTGCCAGATCGACAACGGGCCAATCGCCGCCCCACAGGATGCGGTCAGGGCCAAAGATGTCGATCATGCGGTGCAGATAAGGCACCACAGCGGTCGCCGGGTCCTGGCCGGGCCCGCAATTGACGGTCAGCCCGGAAAACTTCACGACCACGTTAGGCAGCTTCGCGAGCTGGGTCATGGCGTCCGCCCATGGGTCCATGGCGTTGTTGGCAATGTCCGGGTTGCCGCAATGGTCCAGAACGAACTGGGTGTCCGGGCAGACGGTCATGAGTTCAAGCGCCAGATGCAGTTGCCGGGCGTGCATAACAACGTCGAACGTCCTCCCGGCTTGCCCGATGGCGCGCACGTTACGCCGGAAAGTCTCGGTTTGGGAAACGCCATCATCCACCATGTGCAGGATGCGGCGGTAACCGACCACACCAAGTTCAGCGCTTTCTTCAAGCCAAGCGTCAAAGCCAGAAGCGTGCTCAGGCCGACAACAGGCTATGATACCGCGGGTTGGAGATCCGTCGATCGCTTTGGCAACAAAGCGCGTTTCGTCCTGGTAACGCTCTTCATCGGGGTCGACTTCCATGAACAACGCCCCGCCGACGCCGAGCCCTTTCGTCAAGGCGGCGTAGTCATCGAGCGTGAAGTCGCGCCCATCAAGGATGGGTGCCCGAACGGTCCAGCTGTAGCGCGCTGCTTCGCGGTAGATCAGGTGCTGGTGCGTATCGAACAGAAGCGGCTCTGCCATCGCGCGTTCGCCCTAGAGGTAGCTGTTGACGAGGTTTTCGAGGATTTCCTGGCGACCTGAGCGAGGTTGAGGGTTGATCCCATCGCGCAGCACCCGTTCATGGATGGCGTCCAGGCTTTCTTCGTTCAGCATCGCCTTGCCGCCTGAACCGTCCCAACCGGCATAGCGCTCGGCCCGCAGAGCCTCCAACTTTCCGTCTTCCAGCATTGCTGCCGCCGCCTTGAGACCGCGTGCGCAGACATCCATCGCGCCCGCATGTGCAGCAATCAGATCGACTGGATCCAGCGATTGCCGCCGCAGTTTCGCGTCGAAATTGGTGCCGCCTGTTGTGAACCCCCCGGCCTTCAAAACCTCGTAATAGGCCAGCGCAACTTCGGGCACCGAATTTGGAAACTGGTCAGTGTCCCAGCCCGATTGGTAGTCGTTGCGGTTCATGTCGATGGACCCCAGAACCCCTAAACTCGCGGCCATGGCGAGTTCATGCTCGAAGCTGTGCCCAGCCAGAATAGCATGGCCTTGCTCGATATTGAGTTTCACCTCGTTTTCGAGACCGAAGCGTTTGAGGAAGCCGTACACCGTCGCAACGTCATAATCGTACTGGTGTTTGGTCGGCTCCTGAGGTTTGGGCTCAATCAGGATCGTTCCCTCGAATCCGATCTTGTGCTTGTAATCGACCACTTTGTGCAGCATCCGCGCTGCCTGCTCGGCTTCGCGGCCAAGGTCGGTGTTCAGCAGGCTTTCATAGCCTTCGCGCCCGCCCCACAAAACGTAGTTTGCGCCACCGAGCTTATGCGTTGCGTCCATGCAGGTCTTGATGGTCGCCGCCGACCAGGCGAACACGTCCGGATCGGGGTTGGTGGCTGCTCCGGCCATGAAACGTCGATGCGAGAACAGGTTCGCGGTGCCCCACAAGAGTTTGGTGTTCGAGGTTTCCATCTTCTGCGCGAAGTAATCGACGATCGCCTCAAGGTTGCGCTGGTTCTCCGCGAAACTGTCACCTTCGGGGCGGACGTCGGCGTCGTGGAAGCAGAAGAACGGCACATCGAGAAGGGCGAACATGTCGAAAGCAACGTCGGCCTTCAATTTCGCAAGCTCCATTGTGTCGCCAAACCACGGACGATCAAATGTTTGCCCGCCGAACGGATCCCCTCCGGGCCACGCGAACGAATGCCAGTAAGCGACAGCGAAACGCAGATGATCCTTGAGCTTTTTGCCCATGACGACTTCTTCGGGATTGTAATGCCGATAGGCGAGGGCGTCCGCGGGGGCGTTGGGATCGAAGCGAACGGGCTCAAGCCCAGCGAAGAAATCGGTCATTGCAAGTCTCCAAGCGCGCCACGCGCGCGAACATACCGGTCGTAGCCTTCATCGAACGTCGATGTGAGCGCGGCGACAGGTTCAATGGTTTTGGCAATGGGCGGCTTGGCCGCGATCTCCGCACCCGCACCCGTCGCAGCCATCAGGCCAAGCCGCGCGGCACCGAACGCGCCGCCCAGTTCGCTGCCTTGTGGCAGGTCGATTGGCTTGCCGAGACAGGTTGCCAAAGCGGAAAGCCAATAGTCCGATTGGGTTCCGCCTCCTACGCCCAAAAGCGTTTCATAGTGTGTACCGGTCGCCTCGAGCGCGACCTGACAATCGCGCAGCGCAAAGCATACGCCTTCGAGCACCGCTCGTGTTGCCGCATCTCGGTCTGTGGCGTGTTCCAATCCGAGGAAGCTGGCTCGGATGGCCGCATCGTTGATCGGCGTCCGCTCGCCACCCAGGTAAGGCAGGAAGACAGTTCGGCCCGGCGCTTGGAGCTCGCCCAGGGAGCTGGTCAGGGCAGGGGGCTCCGAGCCGACAAGGCCAGCGAACCACGCCAAGGCGTCGGTGGCAGCGAGAATGACCCCCATCTGGTGCCAGGTATTGGGCACGGCGTGACAGAAGGTGTGAACCGCCGTTTCAGGATCGGGTTGGTAGGCGCCATTGGCTGCGAACAGAACGCCCGAGGTCCCTAGCGAAACAAACGCATCTCCGGGCTTGACGACGCCAACTCCAATTGCCGACGCTGCATTATCCCCGCCACCACCCGCGACCACCACTCCTTCGGAAAAACCGAACGTTTCAGCGAAGTCTGGGCGGAGCTTGCCAGAAATCTCCGAGCCTTCAACAAGTCGGGGCATTTGCTCCCGCGAGAGGTGCGCCTTTGCCAGAAGCGTATTCGACCAATCGCGCCCTCCAGTGTCGAGCCACGAGGTTCCAGCCGCGTCCGACATGTCTGAGACGGCTTCGCCTGTCAGCCACAAACGCAGATAATCCTTCGGCAGAAGGACCTTGTCGATTGTGTCGAACAAGTCAGGCTTGTTGACCCGAAGCCATTCGATCTTTGGGGCCGTAAAGCCCGGAAAGACGATGTTGCCGGACAGCTTGCGGAAGTCGGGGTCGGCATCCATCGCCGAAGCCTCGGACGCAGAGCGCGTGTCGTTCCAAAGCATGCTCGGCCACAGTGGCTTGCCATCGGCGGATAGGGCCGTTGCGCCATGCATCTGCCCGGACAGGCCAATGCCTTTGATCGAGCTAAGGTCGATCTGCTCCTTGAGAGCGCCGAAGACCCTCTCGCACGCGGCGATCCAGCTATCGGGATCCTGTTCGGACCATCCGCTTTGCGGTCGTGAGACCTCAAGCGGAGCTGTCGCGCTCGCTACCAGTGCCTGCTCGTCATCGATGACCAGGCCCTTGAGACCGGAGGTGCCAAGATCGAGGCCAAGATACATGGATTTCAGGCCGCCAGCGTTTCAAGCAAGCGCGCCACCGCTTCGGCACCCGGATCGTTGTGTCCGGCAAGCTTGTCTTCGGCGATATAGCTCGCGCGACCTGCCTTAGCCTTGGTGATCTGTGCCGTTTGATTGGCGCCAGCCCGAGCGGCGGCGGCGGCGGCCGCGACGCCATCTGGCAAAGCTTTGAGAGCGGGTCCCATGGCATCGATCATGGTGCGATCGCCCGGTTGGGCACCACCAACCTCCATGATCCGGTCGAGGCCCGCTTTCAAGGCGCCCGTCGCCGTTGAGCCATTGGCAGACGCATCACCGGCGGCAGCAAAGAAAATCGCGAGCAGAACGCCCGATGACCCGCCCATCGTCTGGCTCAGTTCCAGCCCAAGGGCCCGGTAAAGCTGTGTGGTATCCGCCAGAGGCATGCGGGAAAGCGCTCCCTTCAGGGCACGGGCTGCGCCCGCAAGCGTTGACCCAGTGTCACCGTCGCCTGACTTGGCATCGAGCGCGTTGAGGTCCGCTTCGGCGGCAACAAGCGCGTCGCAGCACTTCTCAAGGAAGGCCGCCATCTCGGGATTCGCCGAGGGCGTTGGAGCGATAGGCGAAAGTCCATCGGGAAGCGGATTGACCGGCACATCGCCAACGGGATGGCAGCCCGGCCACGACCATGGCGCGACAGGTGCCGTGAGCGCTTCGCGGTCCTCGTCTGTGAGGGGAAGCAGCGAGACGGAAAAACCTTGCATGTCGAGGGAGGTCATCAATGGCGCAGGACCGATCTTCATCGTGATGTGCTCGCCAATCCGCGAACGGATCAGCTCTTCGGCCAGTACCGCCATTTCAAGTGGCATGGCGCCACCGAGATTGTTTAGGAGCGCAACGTGCGGCCCGTCTTCCATCTTCGGCGCCAGACGTTCAACGACCATCGCCATGGCATCGCGGGCGCCGGAGTAGTCGACCTGTTCGATCCCCGCTTCGCCATGGATCCCCAGCCCAAGCTCTGCTTTGCCCAGCGCGATCCGGTCTTCTTTTGGCGAGCCTGGCACGGTGCAAGTATCGAGCGACATCCCGATTGAGATCACGCCCTCGATGACGCGGTTTGCTGCTTGGGTGACCTGATGCAGATCGGCGCCTTGTTCCGCCAGCGCACCAGCGATCTTGTGCACGAACAAGGTGCCGGCCACGCCGCGCGCCTGCGGCAGATCTGGTAGAGCCACATCATCATCAACAATGACCATCGAAACCTTGTGACCCAAGGCCCGCGCACGTTCCGCCGCGAGGCCGAAGTTCAGCCGGTCGCCCGTATAGTTCTTGACGATCAGCAGGCAGCCCGCTTTTCCCGTGACCGCGAGAATGCCCGCGAGGACCGCATCTACCGAAGGGGATGCGAACACATCACCGCACACTGCAGCCGTGAGCATGCCCCGACCAACGAAGCCTGCATGGCTAGGCTCGTGGCCGGAACCGCCTCCCGAAACGAGCGCCACCTTCGACTTGTCCCAATCGGTGCGCACGACGACCTTGATGTGCGGATAGCCATCAAGGCGGGCCAACTTGTCCCCAGCGGTCCGAAGACCACCATCGATGGCTTCGGTGACCAGCGTTTCTTTCGAGTTGATGAATTGCCGCATGGGTAGGTCCTTAAGCGAAAAGGCAGTCAGGCGACGCGTGCGCCGTCCGTGCCAAAATACAGCGGTTTATCGGGGGCGATCTTGACGGCGTCTCCGGGCCCAAGCTCGGTGTGAACATCGGCCAATGTGATCATGTCGTGGCCCTTGAAGCTCAAATGCAGCCGGGTCTGGTCACCCAGGTGCTCGACGCGTACGACCTGAGCTTCCTGACCGTCGCCTTCGCGAATGTGTTCGGGTCGAAGACCGATGGTGGCGGCCTCATTGGGTGCTCCGGGAAACAGATTTGCCGGCAACAGATTGATGCGTGGCAGGCCAAGCCGTCCGGCCACATACTGGCTCACCGGATTCTCGTAGATCTCGCGCGGGCTGCCGAATTGCACGAGCCGCCCCCTGTCGAGGACACCAACCTGCGTTGCCATCGTCATGGCTTCGATCTGGTCATGGGTAACATAAAGCAGCGTTGCGCCGAGGTCGGCGTGGATTCGCTTCAGCTCAATCCGCAGGTCGGCGCGCAGCTTGGCATCGAGCGAGGAAAGCGGCTCATCCATGAGGTAGATGTTTGGATCGCGGACCAGCGCGCGTCCAATGGAGACCCGCTGCATCTCGCCGCCAGACAGTTCGGTTGCCTTGTTGTCGAGCTTGTGCGGGATGTGCAGAACCTCGGCAACTTTCTGCACCTGCCGCGCGATCTCATTCTCGGGCGTTTTCAGGATCGGACTGCGCAGCGGAAACGCAAGATTATCCCTGACTGTCATGTGCGGATAGAGCGAATATTGCTGGAAGACCATCGCCACATTGCGTTGCGCGGGCGTCAGATTGGCAACTGACTGCCCTTCGATCGTGATGTCGCCGCTATCAGGCTTCTCGAGCCCTGAAATAAGCCGCAGCGTCGTGGTCTTTCCCGCGCCGGTTGGCCCAAGCAATACAACGAATGCACCGTTTGAGATCGTCATGCTCACGTCTTCGACGGCGACATCCTGGCCAAAGCGTTTGGTGATCTGCGATAGAGAAACATCAGCCATTGGCGGCTCCCCCATGCGCGGTGTTGGCGTTGAGGTCTGAGCGCAATGCGCGTCCTGTCGCCTCATCAAAGAGCGTGATCGTGCGCGCGTTGAGCGTCAAACCAACGGTCTCGCCAACCTTTGCCACCTGACTTGAGGGGACCCGAGCCTTCAAAGACCCTCCGCCTGTTTTGAGGGTGACGATCTGGGTTGTGCCCAAATACTCCGTCGCCTCAACCTCGCCGCGCAGGTCCCCATCATCAACGAGCTTCACGTGTTCCGGTCTGACGCCGACCACGATGTCGCCGCTGAAGCTCTCATGCAGCGATGGGACCTCGATCGTGTGGTCCTGAACCTCAATCGCGTGGCCGCCTGCGTCTAGTGATGTCGTAACCGGCTCGAGAAAGTTCATGGAGGGAGAGCCAATGAAGTCGGCAACGAACATCGTTGCCGGTTTGTCATAGATATCCTGAGGTGTACCGAACTGCTCGATCACGCCATGATTCATGACCACGATCTTGTCGCCCATCTGCATGGCTTCGAGCTGATCGTGGGTCACATACACCGTGGTCGCGCCCATCCTGTCGTGCAGCGCCCGTAGCTCTTCGGCCATATGCTCGCGAAACTCGGCATCGAGTGCGCCCAGTGGTTCGTCCATCATGAAAGCCTTGGGATGGCGTACGATCGCCCGCCCAAGCGCAACGCGCTGCCGGTCGCCCCCCGATAGACCACCGACCGGCCGGTTCAGGATGTCCTCAATGCCGAGGATCTTCGCGACCTCCGCTACCTTCTCCTTGACTTCCACCTTTGGCATTCCCTGGCTGACGAGCGGATAGGAGATGTTTTTGCGCACATTCATGTGCGGGTAGAGCGCAAACATTTGGAACACCATCGCGATGTCCCGCTCCGAGGCAGGCCTCTGGCTGACCTCTTCGCCATCAATGGTGATCTCGCCAGAGGTCGGCAGCTCAAGTCCCGCAATCATCCGCAAGGTCGTTGTCTTGCCGCAACCCGATGGGCCCAGCAGCATGAAGAACTCACCGTCCTCGATTGTGAAAGACGAAGACTGGACGGCGGTGAAGTCGCCGAATTTCTTACGCAGATTATTGATGATGATCTCAGCCACGCGTCACTCCCGGAAGTGGCTGACGACGATGAACATCACCGTGCCCACGAGCGTTACGATAAAGGAATAGGTGTATAATTCGATCGCGAAGGGTTGCATGAGCATGAACACACCAAGCGCGATAAGGATGGTGGCGACCATCTCCCACGGACCGCGTCGTCTCTCGATGATGCCGGTGAAGAACTTGCTCATTTCCGGACGGCCCCGTTTGCGGTTGATCGGGAGGCCCAGAGCCAACACACGTGGTTTGGGGCGGTTAACCGGACAGGTTTCATCGAGACCATCATTTCCGGACGGCCCCAAACGTGATGCCGCGCAAGAGGTGTTTGCGCAGGACGATGGTGAACACCATAACAGGCACCAGGAAGAGCGTTGCGCCCGCCGCGACAGCCGGCCAGTCCAGCCCGCCAACACCGATGATCGTCGGAATGAAGGGCGGCGCGGTCTGTGCCGTGCCAGACGTTAGGAGCACGGCAAAGGCGTATTCATTCCAGGCGAAGATCAGGCAGAAAATCGCGGTCGAGGCGATACCCGTCGCGGCTTGCGGCAGGACGATCTTGTAAAACGCCTGAAAGCGCGTGTAACCGTCGATCAACGCCGCCTCTTCGTACTCGCGCGGGATCTCGTCGATAAAGCCTTTGAGGAGCCAAACTGCCAACGAGATGTTCACGGCGGTATAGAGCAGGATCATGCCTAGGTGCGTGTCCGACAGGCCCAGCTCGCGGTACATCAGGAAGATCGGGATCGCGACGGCAATGGGCGGCATCATCCGCGTACTGAGGATGAAAAACAGCAAGTCGTCCGCCAAAGGTATTCGAAACCGGCTGAACGCGTAGGCGGCAAGGGTCCCCAGAAACACGCTGAGGAATGTCGAGCCAAAACCGATGATCACCGAGTTGAGGAACCGTTCGCCGAACTTCGACGGGCCGACAATGACCATGTCATACTGGCGCACGATCTCATCGTACCAGGCCTCTGGTGGATTGGCGTCGAGGAACTCCTGGGTTTGCCGGGTGCGTTGCGTGAACAGGTTCACATAGCCTTCCAGCGTTGGTTCGAAGACGATCTTCGGCGGGTAGGCGATGGCGTCGGAGGGCGATTTGAAGCCGGTGATGAAGATCCACGCCAGCGGAATCATGGTGATGAGCGCGTAGGCGATCACCAGCGTGCCAGCGATGGTCTTTTGCCGTCTGGACGGTTCGTTGATGGAGTGCGCAGCCATGACCTTAGCGCTCCTTCACCTTGTTGAGCGCCTTCACGTAGATCGAGGCGAGGCCGAAGACCGTGACGAACAGGATGATGGCATACGCGGAGGCATAACCCGTCCGCCATTTCTCGAACGCTTCGCGCTTGAGGTTGATGGAGGTCAGCTCGGTGACCGTACCCGGGCCACCGCCCGTCAACTGCACCACCAGATCGAACATCTTGAAGTTCTCGATGCCCCGGAACAGCACCGCGAGCATCAGAAACGGCAAAACCATCGGCACCGTGATCGTCCAGAACTGTCTGAACTTGGAAGCGCGGTCGATTTCGGCCGCCTCGTAGATGTAATCGGGGATACTTCGCAGGCCCGCCAGACAGATCAGCATGACGAACGGTGTCCACATCCAAGTGTCCACGATAATGATCGCCCACGGTGCTAGTGTAACCGAGCCAATCATTTCAAACGAGGACGGATCGGCCCCGGTAAAGAACGAGATGATGTAGTTGAAGACGCCAATTTGTGGTTGATAGAGAAAGGTCCAGAAATTGCCCACAACGGCAGGGGACAACATCATCGGCAGCACGATGATGGTCGTCCAAAGATCGTTGCCCTTGAACTTCTTGTTGATAAGGTAAGCGAGCGCAAACCCAATCACGACCTGTAGCGCAATGGTCCAGAACAGGAAGTGCGCCGTCGCCTGCATCGTCATCCAGATATCGCTATCGGTGAGGATGCGCTCGTAGTTGCGAAGGCCGACGTAATCGACCTCGCGATTGGGGCGGTTCGCCCGAAAGTTCGTGAAGGACAGATTGATCGTCCAGATCAACGGAAAGATGTTGATCGCAAGCAGCAGAAAAATCGTCGGCCCAACAAATATCCAAGCGATCGCACGATCGCTTAAGCCTTTGATTTTATGCGCGACTTTTGGCGGCGTCGCTTGAGCCACGCGGTCCATGGTGCTGTCAGCCATGGCTTGTTTCCTTAGCTGGACGCTTGGCGGTCAAGGTCTGCGAAAGCGGCGCGATACCGGGCACCAAGACACGTTGACCGCGTGAAAAGGGCTGCCAGACCCAGAGGGTTCAGGGCCTGGCAGCCACGAGTTGCGCGCGAACGCGCGGGAGGAACGCCCCCGGGCTCGCTCTTAAAGCTTGCCCTCGTCTTCAAAGACCTCGGTCCAGTCTTCAACCAGAAGGTCCAAAGCTTCCTGCGCTGTCCCTTGGTCAGCAACAACGTAGTCATGCAAGCGCCGCTGCATGGCGAGCAGCAACTCGGCGTAAGTCGGCTCCTGCCAGAAGTCTTGTACATTCGCCATTGCTTCGAGGAAGTCGCCAGCGAACGGTTGGCTGTCGACAAAACCGGGGTCGTTCAGCACCGAATTGTGTGCCGAATAACCGCCGAGCTCCCACCACTGCGCCTGAATGTCGGGCTGCGCGAACCACTTGATGTACTCAAGGGCAGCATCTTGCTTTTCGGAATATGCGACAACCGAGATGCCCTGACCGCCAAGCGTCGACGCTTCGACTTCCTGTGGCGGGTTGACGAAGAAATCGATCGTGTCGCCGCCGATGTCCGGATCGGCGTAAAGGCCCGGGAAGAAAGCAAACCAGTTCATCGCCATGGCGACCTGACCGGATTTGAATGCGTCCAGTGACTCGCCCATGTAGCTATCGGTGTAGCCCGGGGGCGTCGCCGTTTCATACAGCTCTTTGTAGAACTCAAGCGCTTCGACAGCGGCAGCGGAGTTCACCACGCCATCCATCTGGTAGGACCCCGGCTCGCTTTCATATTGGAAGCCCCAGGCATAAAGCGCCCCGGTTGCACCCATGGTGATGCCTTCCGAACCGCGTTCGGTGAAGATGGCGGCGCCATAGCGGGTCTGGCCGTCGATCTCGCGCTCTTGGAAGAATTGCGCAATCTGCAGCAGCTCGCGCTGCGTTTGCGGCTCGCGAAGTTCTTCACCTGTTTCGGCGAGATATGCGGCGCGGATGTCCTCGCGCTCGAACCAATCCTTGCGGTAGAACCAGCCATTGGCGTCCCCCATGGCGGGCAGAGCGTAGAAATTCTCCGAACCTTTGGGCCATGTGGAGTAAGCGTAGACGGTCGCCGGAGCGAAATCGTCCATCGAGATGCCTTCGGCGTCGAAAAAGTCGTTCAACTTCACATAATGGCCGGCCTCGGCACCGCCGCCGATCCACTGGCTGTCACCGATCAGCAGGTCGCACAGCTGGCCACCTGAGTTGAGCTCGTTGAGCATGCGGTCCGCGAAGTTTGGCCATGGCACAAACTCGAAGTTCATGGTGTGGCCGCTCTCCTCTTCGAACTGCTTGGACAGTTCGACAAGTGCGTTTGCCGGATCCCAGGCCGCCCAGCAAAGTGTCAGATCTTCCGCTTGAGCCGCAGCTGCAGGAAGCCCGACGGCCCCGACCATGCCAAGCGCGCCGGAGAGCGCAGTCGCGGTCAAAAATTTCATGGATTTCATGTGATAATCCTCCCTGTGAGACCCGTTGGCGTCGTCTTGTGACGAACTTTTTCGGGCTTGTTTCAAGACTAAATGAGGTGCGTACCTCAAGTAAAGAACTTTTTTGAGGAACGTGCCTCAAATTTGCTGAGTGTGTGGTTTGAACTCCCGTATCTCATTGGAAACAGTCAGATATTCAGTTTCACCCAAGCGCCATTGCGCGTGGATGATCGGACGCATGCGTCGACAAAGGCAACGCCCTCAAGCCCATCGTGCACGGTTGGGAACACGACATCGCCATCGATTGGCGCTCCCGACTGGGCGGCGCGGATGGCGTGTGCGGCTTCGCTGTAAATGGTCGCGAACCCTTCGAGATATCCCTCGGGGTGGCCCGGCGGGATCCGGCTCACACGGCCCGCGGCGTCGTTCGAGCCGGCACCGCCTCGCGTAATCAGACGTTTGGGTTCTCCAAAAGGGGTATACCAGAGATAGTTTGGGTCTTCCTGGCACCACTCGAGCCCTCCCTTGGTGCCGTAGACGCGCAGCCGTAGCGCATTTTCGTTGCCCGGTGCGACTTGGCTTGACCACAACATACCGCGCGCACCACCGGCAAACCGCAGCATCACCTGCGCATTGTCATCGAGCTTGCGACCATCAACGAACGTGCTCAGTTCCGCCGATAGTTCCTCCAGTTCAAGGCCCGTTACGAAGCGTGCCAGATTGTAGGCGTGCGTGCCAATGTCGCCGACACAGCCACCTGCGCCCGATTGTGCCGGGTCCGTGCGCCATGCGGCTTGTTTCATCCCGGTCTGCTCAAGCGGTTCGGACAACCAGTCCTGCGGATACTCGGCCTGCACGACACGGATTTCCCCGATGTCGCCGCTGGCGATCATGGCGCGGGCCTGCCGGATCATGGGGTATCCGGTGTAATTGTGCGTCAGCGCGAACACCGCGCCGGATTTTTCGGCTACAGCGACAAGCTTCTTGGCGTCGGTAAGCGTCGAGGTGAGGGGCTTGTCGCAGATCACATGGATGCCGCGTCTGAGAAACTCGCGCGCGACGGGGTAGTGCATGTGGTTGGGCGTAACGATCGCAACCGCATCGATGCCCGCTTTCAGTCGGCCCTCGCGTTTGGCCATCTCGGTGAAGTCATCATAGACCCGGTCAGGGTCGAGGCCCAGATCAGCGCCTGAAGCGCGCGATTTTTCCGCGGTCGACGAGAAGCAGCCCGCGACCAGCATGAAGTGATCATCGATGCGGCTGGCGATCCGGTGGACACCGCCGATGAAGGCATCGCGACCGCCGCCGACCATTCCCAGCCTGATGCGTCCCGCGTGCGTGTCGTCTTTACCTTCAATGGCCATGGATGTCTCCCGTCAGTATTACGCGGCCTGCCAGCCGTCTTGTATGAGCGTGATCGCCTCCGAGGCGACCTGGTCTTCCGTGTCGAAAAGTGGTCTCCAAACCTTCGTTGCCGCCGCGAGGTCCGGCAGCGCCAATCCAAAGGCTTCAACCACCAGCCAGTCGTCGTAGCCGACTGATTTCAGCGCATTGAAAACTGCCGCAAAATCAATGTGTCCACGGCCCGGCGTGCCGCGATCATTCTCGGATATGTGGATATGGTTGATCGCAGATGCCGTCCGGTGGATGGCTTCAATCGGGTTCTTCTCTTCGATGTTGAAGTGGAAGGTGTCGTACAGATAGCCATAATGATCAGCCGCCACGCCCTTGACCAGATCAGCCGCCTGTTGGGCGGTATTCAAGGCGTAGCATTCGAACCGGTTGAGCGGTTCGACCGCGAGCTTCAAGCCGGTGCCCACGGCGTGATCGGCCATCGCTTTATGGCTTTCAGTCAGATGTTCCAGCTCTGATTGGGTGGGCCCGCTGCCCGAAAACGTTGCCAGCGGCTGGGTGAAGGGCCCGCACAGAACCTCAGCGCCAAGGGCCTGAGAGCAATCGACGAGCCATTTGAGGTGATCGACACCGGCCGCGCGCGTCTGTGCGTCAGCGGCCATAGGGTTGGCTTCCGGACTGGCGACAACGCCGACGGTTGTTCTGCGCAAACCCATGTCATCGAGCTTGGAGCCAAGCTCGCCATAATAGCTCGGGTCGGCCTCGAACACCGGCACTTCGACCCCGTCATAACCGAGCGCCTTCAGCCGTTCGCAAACCGGCAGAAGGTCGTCGGTCAGGTGGGTCGTCCACAGCAGAAGGTTAAACCCGATCTGCATGCCTGCCGCCGCGCTGTTTCGTTGCAAAGCACGTCATCGGCCTACAGACCGAGCATCTTGCGGTTGGCCGCGTCATCGGCTCCGCCGCCAGCGAAGTCGTCAAAGGCGACTTCAGTCGGCCGGATAATATGATCCTTGACGAACTGCGCACCTTCGCGTGCGCCATCTTCGGGGTGCTTGATCGCGCATTCCCATTCGACGACCGCCCAGCCATCAAAGCCGTACTGGGTCAGCTTGGAGAAAACGCCCTTGAAGTCCACCTGACCATCGCCAAGCGAGCGGAACCGTCCCGCACGATCTACCCAGCTTTGATAGCCGCCATAAACGCCTTGCCGGCCAGTGGGGTTCAGCTCCGCATCTTTGACGTGAAACATCTTGATGCGGTCGTGGTAGATGTCGATGTTGGCGAGGTGATCGAGCGCCTGCAGCACATAGTGCGAGGGATCATACAGCATGTTGGCGCGAGCATGGTTGCCCACGCGCTCGAGGAACATCTCGAAAGAGATGCCATCATGCAGGTCTTCCCCTGGGTGGATCTCGTAACAGATATCTACGCCGCACTCTTCTGCGTGATCGAGGATCGGCTTCCAGCGAGCCGCCAGTTCATCGAACGCGGTTTCGATCAGGCCGGCAGGGCGCTGCGGCCACGGATAGACGTAGGGCCAGGCGAGGGCGCCCGAAAAGGTGACATGGGCGCTGATACCCATGTTCTTGGATGCGGTGATGGCTTTCATAACCTGATCGACTGCCCAGGCCTGCCGCGCTGCCGGATTGCCATGCACGGACGGGTCTGCAAATCCATCGAAGGCGGCATCATAGGCGGGGTGCACCGCGACCAGTTGGCCCTGTAGATGCGTCGAAAGCTCGGTGACGGTTATCCCGTTGGCAGCTGCCTGCCCTTTAAAATCATCGCAGTAGGTCTTCGATTCAGCTGCCTTGGCCAGATCGAAAAGCCGACCGTCCCAGCTCGGAACTTGTACACCGATGTAGCCGCAATCGGCGGCCCACTTCGTGATCGCGTCCCACGAATTGAATGGTGCTTCATCGCCCGCGAACTGGGCGAGAAAGAGCGCTGGGCCCTTGATGGCTTTCATTGGTGTCTCCCGGTGTTTCTTGTTTTTGGAGCGTGCTTAGGGAAGGTTTTCCTTCAGCACGATCTCGATACGGATCCGTTCTTGGCTTTCGATGACGGGCCGACCGTCGCAGCGCGAGCGCAAAACCCGCGTCGCAGACCGGACCAGATGTCCGATGTTTTGATTGATGACCACATCGATCAGGCCTGACCCCAGGCATTCGCGGGCGTGTGGCGTCAGTTCGTGAGCGATCACCACCGGCTTGTGTGGATAGTCGATCGTCTTCAGCGTCTGCGTCAGTCCACGTGTTCCCGCTCCGACCAGGTAGATGCCGACCACATCGGAATGGTTGTGCAGGCATTCCTGGCTGACCCGAGCCGTGGTTTCGCGATCATCATAACCTTCCAGAGAAGGCAGAACCCTCAAATGGGGGAAGTCGTTCGCTAAAACTTCATCAAAGCCCTGCCGCCGCTGCACCATATCGCGCGCGAGCGTCGTGTTGACGATGACCATGATCTTGCCCGCCGCCGGGCCGATAAACCGCCCCATCAGGTGGCCTGCTGTGCGGCCAGCGGCCAGGTTATCGATGCCGACAAAATGGTCGCGCTCGGCGTTTGGTTGGTCGGTGACCAGCGTGGCGACCGCGATCCCCTGTCCTTTTAGGTGGGCGATCATATCGCGCACAACCGGCGTCTCGTTCGCCATGATCGCGATACCGTCGAGCCCATCGTCCATGATCGCCTCAAGCGATCGCCGCATGATGGCCGAGTCGTTCAGAGGGACCTCAACGATCCGCAGTTCAGCCCGATCGATGCGCAGCCCTTCCGATGCCTCCGCTATGGCATCGCGTAACGCACCCAGAAACTGAGTCTTGCTGTCGGGGAGAACAAACGCGAAGCGATATTGCCGACCGCGCGCAAGGTTTGCCGCATGCACGTCGCGAACATAGCCGAGCTTTTCGATTGCGTTGTGAACTCGCAAAGCGGTTGGCTGCCGCACGCCCGGGCGGTCGTTGAGTACACGATCAACGGTGGCAAGGCTCACCCCCGCTTCGTGTGCGATGTCATGAACGGTGGGTTTTCCCATTATCTCGCTCAGACTTGAAAGTCGGTTCGCTCTGCCCCGACCTCTCCCTAGGGCGGCGAACCTAGGCTGCTTTTCTGAGGTACGTCAATCAGAAAGCTTGATTGCACAGCACGGCGCTTGCGCGAGGCCGTATGCGGCGTTAGCCATGGGGAAAACAGTCCACAACAATAAAATCGGGGGGATGGACCATGAAAACGCGCGCAGCCGTAGCGTTCGAGGCGGGAAAGCCGCTAGAGGTCATTGAAGTCGATCTTGAGGGTCCCAAGGCAGGCGAGGTCCTTGTCGAGATCAAGGCAACCGGGATTTGCCACACAGATGAGTTCACCCTGTCTGGCGCGGACCCCGAGGGGGCCTTCCCGGCTATTCTGGGCCACGAGGGCGCGGGGATCGTTCAGGAAGTCGGACAGGGCGTGACGTCCGTTCAGGTCGGCGACCATGTCATCCCGCTGTACACGCCCGAGTGCCGCGAGTGCGACTACTGCCTGCACCCCAAAACGAACCTTTGCCAGAAAGTTCGCGCGACCCAGGGGCAAGGCGTTATGCCCGATGGTACGAGCCGCTTCTCCTACAAAGGCGAGAAGCTCCTGCACTACATGGGCTGCTCGACATTCTCGAACTACACGGTTCTGCCCGAAATCGCGCTGGCGAAGGTTCGCAATGACGCGCCGTTCGACAAGATCTGCTACATCGGCTGCGGCGTGACCACGGGCATCGGCGCGGTCATGTTCACCGCAAAGGTGGAGCCAGGCAGCCGCGCCGTCGTCTTTGGCCTGGGCGGCATTGGACTAAACGTGATCCAAGGGTTGCGCCTCATTGGCGCGCGCCAGATCGTTGGCGTCGACACGAACCCCTCAAAGCAGGCCATCGCCGAGCAGTTCGGCATGACCGATTATGTCAATCCCAACGAGATCAATAGCGATCTGGTCGGCCATCTCGTTGAGCTTACAGAAGGCGGGGCTGACTACTCGTTCGAATGCATCGGCAACGTTGAAGTCATGCGCGCGGCGCTGGAGTGCGCGCACAAGGGATGGGGTGAGAGCATCATCATCGGCGTGGCACCAGCGGGCGCTGAGATCCAGACCCGGCCGTTCCAACTGGTCACCGGGCGTGTCTGGCGCGGTTCGGCCTTCGGCGGTGCGAGGGGCCGCACGGACGTGCCCGGAATCGTCGACATGTACATGGAGGGTCGGATCGATATCGATAGCCTCATCACCCACACCATGCCGCTCGACGATATAAATAAGGGCTTCGACCTGATGCACGCAGGCGAGAGTATTCGCTCGGTGGTGCTGTATTGATCGACCTGTCGCCGGTTCAATCCTTCGCGTCGTTCGGCGGTACCGTCGAGGTTTATGATCACGCCTCAAAAGCCTGCAATTGCATCATGCGATTTGCGGTCTACACGCCGCCGCAGGCGGCGGAGGGGCCGGTTCCGGTGCTGTGGTATCTATCGGGGCTCACCTGTAACTGGTCGAATGTAACCGAAAAGGGCGGATACCAGCGCTACGCCGCCGAGCATGGCCTGATGATTATTTGCCCGGACACCTCGCCGCGCGGCGAAGGCGTTGCTGATGACGAGGCCTACGATCTGGGGCAGGGCGCTGGATTCTACATTGATGCGACGCAGGTGCCTTGGGCGACGCATTTCCAGATGGAAACGTATATCACGCGGGAGCTTCCGGCGCTGATCAGGGCCGAGTTTCCCGCCGCCGATCTCTCGCGACAGGGCATCTTCGGCCATTCCATGGGCGGGCACGGCGCGCTGACGTTACACCTCAAATATCCTGACTCTTACGTAAGCGTCAGTGCCTTTGCGCCGATTGTCGCCCCCACCCATGTTCCATGGGGCCGGAAGGCGTTTTCTGCCTATCTTGGAGAAGGCGCGGAATGGTCGGCGCACGACGCAACACAGTTGGTCAGGCGGCAGCGGACCGATGCACACATTCTCATCGATCAGGGCGACGCGGATGGTTTTCTCGATGAACAGCTCCGGCCCGACCTGTTTGCCGAGGCTTGCGCGGAAGCCGGTCAGGCGGTCACGCTGCGCATGCAGCCGGGCTATGACCATTCCTACTATTTCATCGCAAGCTCTATGGGCGACCACATCGCCCACCATGCAAAGGCGCTCAAAGCCTAGCTGCCAGCCTCCCCACTGCTTGTGCGCCAATTCAGCTCGTCAAGTTCCTCGTCACTGAACACATAAAGCTGCTCGGGCGGTGTTGCCATCGCCTCGATCCAAGCGCGTGGATCAACGCCCATATCGTCGAGAAGCTGTTGCGCCTGCGATGAGATAAATTGCGCGCCCTGCATGCCGTCCTGGACGGTGCCGACGGTCGCATCGGGCGTGAAAACCTGGTGGACACCGAGGTTTGCTGTTTCATCAATGACACGCTCAATCCCTCCGGAGAAGGCGAGGGGGCAGGACGATGCACAATAGCCGTTGGCGACAATTTCGGTCGCGATGTCGCGCTCGCGAATACCCAGAGCAACGCCGATCGCATCGCGAACGCTGCCGCCGGGGGACTGAAAGACGATGAGAGCGACATCCGCGTTGGCGTCGATGAACGCTTCAAAATCATCATAGGTCGTTAGCGTAATACGCCCGATACCAGTCGCGCTGCCGTCGCCATCTGAGAAAAAGCGCATCGCTTGTCCCAGTGCCTCTTGCGGGTCCCCTTGAAAGCCGGGGAGGTCTGTAGACCGGACTGGTTGGCGGCTCGGCGATGACCCAGGACTGTAGCGACGAAGCTGATCTTCTCGGCCTGGCACCGGCGGAGCGGCTGGCGCGAGGCGCGCTGGCGTGTCGGGTGAGAATTGAGCGGACTGTGCAGACAAGGTGCGGAAATCATAAGTCAAAGCCGCGACCGACCCGCCGACCAGCGCGGCGAACAACAATCCCAGAACCCAATCCGAAGTGGCGAAACCATCGCGCTCGGTGGCCTGATTATCATTAGTTTCGACCGTTTCGTTCACCGTCAGCGGTCCCGCTTGGCCGTCGGCAAGGTCGTGACATCTGCGCCGTGTTGTTCGGTGCCGCCGCTGTCCGGATCGGCTTCTGCGCGTACAGGCTGGGGTGCGGCCGGTTGAGGCGGCATGGCGATTTCATCGGGTTCCTGAGCAGCTGGTCGCGCCGTCTGCTGAAACGATGGCTGCATGGCCTGGTACAGCTTCAAAGCCTGGTTCATTTCCGCCACCGTCACGTGGTGCGCATCAAGCTCAGCCCCTTCTTCGCGGCGAATGGCTGAGTGCACACCCGCAAGAATGAGGATCAGGACGGCTGGCAACAAATCGATTGAGATCGCTCCGGCCCAGGAGGGTAGAAAATCGCTCGCATACTGCAGCACCGCTTCGGGTGTCGATAGTGGGACAAACCGGACAGGTTGTACCGGCTCCCGGAGGAGGATCGCGTCTGCCGCGCCCGCCAGTGCATTTGACTGCACGCCAATTGCGCTTTCCACCCGTTCAACGATTGCCGCCTGCCTTGAAGCGAGATCGGCGCTGTTACCGTCGACTTCCGGCGCAACGAACGCTGCGCTGAGGTCTTCCGCCGCGCGCTTGACCGCAGGCGCAATGCTGGTCTCGGACAGCGCGTTGATGATGCCGGTAAGAACGACGGCTTCTTCTGCGAACGCGATGGCGCGCGGTTCAATCGGCCCCGCTGCAGTCACGATCCGGCGCATTTCACCGAGATACTGCCCGCCTTGCTCAAACAGCGCATCCGATTCAACGCGAGACGCGCGCACTTCGGTTGCTAGTCCCTCAAGCTGACCGGCCATCTGATTGAGAAGCTGCACAACTGTTCCCGAGCCGGACGTGCCGGTAAGCGAGCCCGTCGCCAACTCTTCCCGAGCCAGCCTGCGGAAACGCTCCGAGGCAAGCTGAATATCGGGGAGCAGTCCCTGCGCGGCGAGCGATGTCTCGTGCGCTTCGGACAAGCGCGCCTGATACTCTTCGGTCGTTTGCGCCAGATGCTGTTCGATAGCCGCACCGCCGGCCAGCGCAGCCGCGTTCAGCCAAGATGACATCGCCACGATCATCATCGAGCCGACGGCCATCGCGATGATCATCGTTCGGCGATCGGAGGCGTGCCGGATGTGCGGTGTAAACTGGATCAGGTAAGACCAGAAAGCGTAGATCCCGATTGAGACCGCAGTCGAGTAGATGAGCGCGCCAAAAAAGACGACGGGCCCGATCCCCTGCAGCAGGCCGCGGACCCCCAGATACGTGTAGACGCCGCTCGCCAGCGCCAAAATCGCAAGCGTCAGCTTGGTTGTCGTTTCGAGCCGGCTGACGCCGCGCCGTAAGGCTTCCGCCATGGATCCCCATCCCTACGCAGAACAGTGCCGGAGAGGCGTCGTTGAGCGCTCACCGATATGGTTAGCAAGGTCTTAACCCGATCCTTCGTGCCTGTGTACGTCAAAATTCGGGCACGGTTACCGGTCGGCTTCGCCTTGCAGGCATCGAGGCGGGGATCAGCGTTCGGTCTACGCCGTCAGCGCGGTGAAAAGCCACACGCTGCCGTCGGACACTGCAAGCGCGGGTGATCCATTCTTGTCCGATACATGCGCTATTGCTCCCGCACCGCTCGCAGAGGCACTTGGCAGGGTTGCAACAGTGTACTGGCCAACCCGCACCGGGCCAGCAACGTCAAGTGCGCACGATGGTGATGCATGGCCGATAGCGACATTGCCGGTCGCTCCGTCGGCGGCCAATGCTGTCGCCCATGCGCCACCCGCTTCGACCTTGAACGACAGATCATCGTTGCCCGCGAGGCCGACTTCTGCCTTGCCGGTCCAGCCTGACTGAAAGAGTAGCGTCGCCGTGTCCGCCGTTGAGGCTTTGTTGAATTTCAACTGCATGTCCGCGGTCGCAGCCGTCATCAGCACAGCATCGCTGGCGACGGCGAGACGGTTGGTGGTGTCGGCGCTTGTCCCAATCCCCAACTGGTCGAGCAGAGCCGGTGTGATCCCAACCCAAGTCGTGCCGTCGAAGATGACCGCCTGCGTCTCATCCGCAACCCAGGCCAGCCAGCCCACCTTTGGCGCATGAAACGCCCAAGATGCGTCGGAGAAAGCGGCCAACTGACCATCTTGCCCCGCAAATGCGTCAGCCGCGCCGCCGGGCACAATGTACCGGGAGCCTTCCGTCGGGCTCGCTGGAGGCGATGCGGTGGTTCGGCTCTCGACAGCAAGTTGCACGATCGTATCGAGCGCTTTGAGAGCTTCGTTATGCGTCAGATGCTTTGTGGCTTGACCGGCAGCCAGATAGGGCAGTGCGAGATGATGGGTGCTGGCCATGAACGCCTCCTGAGATCGCAAAATCGGCGGCGAAGCTAAGGCCGTCTGCACAGGCGTGGAAAAGGCGAGGGCTTATCCCCGGTCGATGACCTTGAAAGCCTCGACGTCCACCACGCCATGGTCGGTGATCTTGAGGGAGGGGATGACCGGCAGCGCAAGGAATGCCAGCTGCAGAAAAGGCTCCTCCAGCGTAACCCCCAGGGCCCGCGCCGCCGACCGGAGCTTCTCAAGCTCGGTTTTCACCGTCTCGAAGGGTTTCAGGCTCATCAGACCGGCCACCGGCAAGGCCATTTCGGCCAGAATTGTGCCATCCTGGACCACGACGAACCCGCCTTCGAGCGCGGTCAGCCTGTTCGCAGCGACTGCCATATCGGCATAGTTCGCGCCAATCGCGACGATGTTGTGGTGGTCGTGGCAGACGGTCGATGCGATTGCTCCTGCCCTTAGCCCGAAGCCCTTGACGAAACCGTTGGCGATGTTTCCGTTCTTGCCGTGCCGTTCGATGACCGAGATACGGAGGAGATCGCGCGCAACGTCGGGCGGCTTGTCGCCATTATGTGGGGGAATTTCTTCTTTCAGATGATCGGTGAGGATTTGGCCCGGACGGATACCGATGACCGGCGTTGGGTCCATCTGGCTGGTGTCGCGGAAACCATCGGCCGTTACTGTCGATGCCTGCACCGAGCGTCGTCCAACTGGCTCGATGGAGCCACGTGATGCGAAGGCTTCCGTGCTGACCCGCCGTCCACCGCAAAAGACCATCTGTGCATCGCACGCCTCAAGGGTACGCACGGCGACGATGTCGGCGCGTTTACCAGGCGCGATCAGGCCGCGATCTGACAAGCCGAACGCGCTCGCGGCCGAAAGGCTCGCTGCGCGGTAGGCCGCCAACGGGCTGGTGCCGAGCGCGATCAGAGTTCGGATCATGAAATCAAGGTGGCCGTGTTCCGCGATATCCAGCGGATTTCGGTCGTCAGTGCACAGGCACATGTAGGGTGCCGTCAGATCATTGAGCAGAGGTTGCAACGCGTGCAGATCCTTCGAGCAGGAGCCCTCGCGGATCAGGACGCGCATGCCTTTCTGCAGCTTTTCGCGCGCCTCGTCAGCTTTTGTCGCTTCATGTTCGGTCGATATGCCAGCGGCGAGGTAGGCATTGAGGTCCTTGCCGGACAGAAGCGGGCAATGGCCATCGATGTGGCCCCCGGCAAACAGGGCTAGTTTATCGAGGCATTCAGGATCACGGTGGATCACGCCGGGATAGTTCATGAACTCGGCAAGGCCGATGTTCGACGGGTGGTCCATAAACGGTGCCAGATCGTCTGCAAGGAGCCGCGCGCCGGACGTTTCCATGTGGCTTGAAGGCACACAGGCCGACAGCTGCACCTTGAGGTCCAGCAGCATGTGGGCCGATGCCTCTTGAAAATAGCGGATGCCCTCAAGCCCGATCACGTTCGATACCTCGTGCGGATCGCAAATCGCGGTGGTGATCCCGCGCGGGGTGACGCAACGGTCGAATTCGAACGGTGTGACGAGGCTCGATTCGATATGCAGGTGCGTGTCGATAAATCCGGGCACGAGTGTCAAGCCTGAAACATCAACCCGCTCGCGGCCCGTGTAATCCTCCCCGATACCGACAATGGTGTCGCTGCAAATGGCCACATCGCCCTCGATCATCCCCCCGGTTATGAGGTCAAAGACCACACCGCCTGCGAGCACCAGATCGGCCGGCTCATCCCCCCGCCCTTGGGCGATGCGTCTCGCCAGTGTCTCTTGATCGGTCGAAGTGATGGGGGGCGTCATGGGCGGGTCCAGTTGGCGATGTGGGGGCATAATCGCGGTGCGACCAGTCAAGCGCACTTCACAGGTGCCGTCCATAAGCGCACGGCCCGACAATCCGCGCCCAGCCGAATTGGCCGACAGTCCGCTCACTTTTTCGCACCAACTCACCCCGTTTCTGCTTGCGCCGCCGAATGAGCCAACGCTATATTGCATACGCTTGCAAAAACATCCGGTTTCCAACGCCGACGGTTGTCGGGCAGCAGTGCAGGTCTCATACTTGGGACGCCTGCACCCCCGTGACCAACGTCCATTCGACGCGCCGAACGGCGCACGCTCATAAGGAGCCAAACGCCATGATCACCCATCTCAAGCGCGGAAAACCCGATGCCGAGCGCTCGGAAGATGACGCGAAGGTCCGCGCGATTGTCGAGGGCACGCTGAAGGACATCGAAGCGCGGGGCGATGCGGCCGTGCGCGATTTGTCGGAGAAGTTCGACAATTATTCGCCGCCGAGCTTCCGCCTGTCGGACGACGATGTGGCTTCGCTTATGAACAAGGTCTCCGCCCAGGAGATGGACGATATCAAATTCGCACAGGAACAGGTTCGGGTTTTTGCCCAGCACCAACGCGACTCAATGCTTGATATCGAGATCGAGACAATGCCCGGCGTCGTTCTGGGCCACAAGAACATCCCAGTCCAATCCGTTGGCTGTTATGTACCCGGCGGCAAGTTTCCGATGGTCGCATCCGCCCATATGTCTGTCGCCACTGCAGATGTTGCGCGCGTTCCGCGCATCATTGCATGCACGCCACCTTTCAAGGGCGAGCCGAACCCGGCGGTAATCGCAGCGATCAAGCTTGGTGGTGCCCATGAAATATACGTGATGGGTGGTATTCAGGCTGTGGGCGCCATGGCCATTGGCACCGAGACCATTGATCCGGTTCATATGCTGGTCGGGCCGGGCAACGCGTTTGTCGCTGAAGCCAAGCGGCAGCTTTTCGGACGGGTGGGCATCGATCTGTTCGCTGGACCGACCGAGACTATGGTCATCGCCGACGAGCACGGTGCGGATGCCGAACTGTGCGCAACCGACCTTCTGGGGCAGGCGGAGCATGGCTACAATTCGCCCGCCGTGCTGCTGACCAACTCTGAAAAGCTCGCGCGCGACACGATGGATGAGATCGAGCGGCTCCTAAAGATTCTGCCGACCGCTGACACCGCGCGCACCTCATGGGAGGATTATGGCGAGGTGATCGTCTGCGACACCTATGATGAGATGCTGCAGGTCGCCGATGACATTGCGTCCGAGCATGTGCAGGTCATGACCGATCGCGACGACTGGTTCCTTGAGAAAATGACCTGTTACGGCGCGCTGTTCCTCGGTGCCCGCACAAACGTGGCCAATGGCGACAAGGTGATCGGCACCAATCACACGCTCCCCACGAAGAAGGCTGGGCGCTACACCGGCGGCCTTTGGGTTGGCAAGTATCTGAAAACGCACAGCTATCAGAAGATCGTGAACGATGAAGCGGCAGCGCTGATCGGCGAATACGGTTCGCGCCTGTGCATCCTAGAGGGCTTTGTCGGGCATGCGGAGCAGTGCAATGTGCGCGTCCGTCGTTACGGCGGGCGGAACGTGCCCTATGGCGGCGCGGCGGAACCGAAGCTGGCGGCGGAGTAAACCGCGGCTTTGGCTCTAGGCTCGCTGCAGCGCAAAGCGCTGCAGCGAGCCGCTATGATCGTAAGCACTCAAGCGCCATCCAGCTAACGGGTTGCCTGTTGGCGACGCTGCGGCGTCAAGATGCTGCGGGGCTCAGCCGCCGCTCGCCGCAGCTTGGGTGAGATTACCAAGCGCACCGCGCATCCGGGCGATGTAGGGGGCATCTTCCGCGATCTCCAAGCCCTCAAACATCGCCACAGGATCCTCCCAGACGATCACGCTTCCATCGCCGCTCGCGTGGACCAGTACGCGCAATGGCAGCAAGAGGCCGGCCTGAATATCGTCCTGCAGAGCGGGCGTTCCGAGCATCGGGTTCCCGAATATCAGCAACTCAGCGTCGTCCAGCTCCATGTCGACCGATTGCGCACCCGCGCCGTGATTGACCCGGGCAAAAACGGTCGCGCCTGCACCCTCGACGGCCGCCTGGAGCCTGTCCATGGTTTCGGAAACGCCGTCAGCGCTTTCGACTGACATCATCTCCGCTGACGCGGGGGCCACAAGAGCCAAGAGGCCAGCAAAGATCAGTGTGTGGAGTTTCAGCATGGGATGTCCTCGCAAAATCGTCGTCGCCGAAGACGTAGCGAAAACGAAGTGCGCCGCCAAATCGCATTCTCGTGATCGGGGAGGTCATGCTTGCAACGATCAGACATGAATGGAGCGATCCGCGCTCAATCGGGCAAACTGGGTGGTCGGCAGCGGCACGGGTTCGATATGGCCGGCGCGAAGCTTGCCTGCGGTTGCTCGCGCCGCCCCCATTTTTCAAAGCTCGCACTCTTACAGCCATTGTGGTGATCGTTTCTAGAAAAGCGTGGGGATCGCTTACCAAAAAATGTTCACCCCGATGCGCATAAAACGAACGCGGTGGCCTCATCGGTCGAGGAGCCTGCTGCTGAGCTGTCCAGCTTTCCAAGTGCCTCCCGGGCGAAAAAAGAAGAACTCATGACCAATCCCACCATCATTCCCTACCTGTCATACCGTGATGGTTCAGCCGCAATCGAGTTCCTGACGAAGGCGTTCGGCTTCCGGGTGATTATCCGCGCCGACGCGGAGGACGGCTCAGTTCAGCACGCCGAGCTTGCCTACGCAAACGGCGTGATCCTGATGGGTACGTCGGACCTGCCCAAGGGTTCGCCGGGCGTCTATGTCGTCGTCGAGGATGTCGATGCGCACCATGCGAACGCCATCGCGAGCGGCGCTGAGGAGGTCTATCCACCCGAAGCCACGTAATGGGGCACACGGCGCTACCGCTGCAAAGACCCCGAAGGGCATGAGTGGACCTTCGGCACGTATGCTCCGTCCACCGAACCGCCGGCCTGGGGCTAGGTGGCGCAAAAACACCTTTCCCGATGTCACAAACTGACGCGCGCCCTAAATGCAAAACCGGCAACGGTAAGCGGGAACCATCATGCTTCAGGACAAACGCAAGGATCTCGACGGGGAAAGGCGCAAGAAGCTGTTGCGCCGACTGGTCGAGGAGATGAGCGCGCAAGACAGCTCGATCTACTACCTGCCCACCAGTCAGACCGCAGCGCGGATCAAGGCGCAGGTCGAGAGCGGCGAGGGGCTCAACGCAGATGAGCGGGCGCTGTTGGATCGCATGTCACAACGCGACATCGAGGTGCTGTTAAGCCTGCACTGAGACAGGGCCGATAGGCTTGGCGGGCGACTCAAGGTGCGTCCGCGGTCCTGCCAACCGGTGTGACGAGGTTACAAACCACGCGCATCTGCCTCGCGCGTGATATCGGCCAAGGCTGCGGCAAAGCCCTCCGATGGCCACAGGCGCAACTGTTCGGTGCCTTGGCTGTCGGTAAAGCCAATCTCCAGCGATCCGCCTTCCGCAAGGGCTGAAACCATGGTTTCCGCATCAACGCCCTCGATCTCGCACGGTCCACCAGCGCAAACACCCGGCGGGCGCTCCCAGCCGGGTGTGACACGCAAGCTCGATGCGACGAGGTTGGTCTGAAACTCTCGCCCCATCGATATGGCGGGCGCGCCGTTCTGATACTGTAGGAAGAAGAACACCACGCCAAAATTGGGACGCGGTGAATAGGCATCGACATAGCGCATGAAACAGCGTTCTTCGAGTGAGGCGTCTTCTCCGCGCTTGTCGCAGGTGACGTCCCAGCCGCTATGTCGCGCGGTGAAGGTTGGTGCCCACGATCCTGCCGTATCCTGGGAGAGGGCGGACGTTGCCGAGACGAAGCAGACAAATGCGATACCTGCCGTCCGAACCAGCGCGCTACGAATTACAAACATGAGATGGTCCATTCAACCGTCGATCCCGGAGACATAGCGCGAAGATCGGGATGTGGAATTCACGCTTGCGCGAGCGAAACGTCAGCGCTTGGCCCAGGCCGACATTTCAGAGCATACGGTCGGTTATCGCGCGGAAATGGGCATCCATCGTAACAGCGGACCGGAGGGTCGACGACGGTCAGCCCTGCGATACACAGGTGATCGTGCGTCGGAACCGGGTTAAGGAACCATACTCACCGACCCTAATTGCCCACCGGACTGGTACACATGACACTTCCAAAGACCCCATCGTTCCGCCTTGATGGCAAGCGCGCGCTGATCGCGGGCGCCTCACGTGGCATCGGCCTTGGTGCCGCAGTCGCTTTGGCTGAACAAGGGGCACAGATCGTCTGCGTGGCGCGGGGGCGCGAGCAATTGGATCAGGCGGTTGGCGAGTTGATCTCGGCCGGGTTCGATGCACAGGCTGCGACGCTCGATCTGGCGGACAGCGATGCAATCAAGACGACCGTCGCTGAGCTTGGCCCCTTTGATGTTGTCGTCAACTCCGCTGGTATTGCCCGGCACGCCCCGGCTCTTGAGACAGCGTTGGACGACTACCAGGCGGTGATGGACATCAATGTGCGCGGTGCGTTTGTCCTCTCTGCTGAAGCCGGACGCGGGATGATCGCGGCAGGCAAGCCCGGCTCCATCATCCATATTTCCTCGCAGATGGGCCATGTCGGCGGCATCGATCGCGCCGTCTATTGCGCATCCAAGCA
Organism: Pseudomonadota bacterium; assembly: GCA_039024915.1. Taxonomy (NCBI): domain Bacteria; kingdom Pseudomonadati; phylum Pseudomonadota; species Pseudomonadota bacterium. The sequence goes on along the minus strand of JBCCPK010000003.1, from coordinate 389,890 downwards.
TGCGCTCGAGGGCATGATCAAAGCGATGGCCATCGAGTGGGGCAAAAGCGGCGTTCGCATCAACACGGTATGCCCGACCTTCATCAAGACGCCGCTGACCGAGGCGACCTTCGCTGACCCGCAAAAGGTCGGCTGGATTACCTCGAAGATCAAACTCGACCGGATTGGCAAGATTGAGGATATCATGGGCGCAGTTGTCTATCTCGCTGGCGATGCCTCTGCGCTGGTCACCGGGACATCGTTGTTGATCGACGGCGGTTGGACGGCGGGTTAGCCCGCTGGCCAGAGCAAGGGCAAGTGCCGGTTGGACGGCGGGTTAGCCCGCTGGCCAGAGCAGGGGCAAGTGCCGGTTGGACGGCGGGTTAGCCCGCTGGCCAGAGCAAGGGCAAGTGCCGGTTGGACGGCGGGTTAGCCCGCTGGCCAGAGCAAGGGCAAGTGCCGGTTAGACGGCGGGTTAGCCCGCCGGCCAGAGCAGGGGCAGGTGCTGGTTGGACAGCGGGTTAGCCCGCTGGCCAGAGCAGGGGCAAGTGCCGGTTGGAAGGCGGGTTAGCCCGCACGCCCTCCCGTCTTCGACGCCAGTCGACTTGCAATCGGACGCGTTCTCTCGCACGCTTCGCGACAAAAAGGCTCCACAGAGATCAGAACGATCTCTGGGTCCCGGGGGAGGGCAGGTGGTCCGAAAACGATCGATTGGCAAATCGACCAGCGTTGATGTCGCCCGTGAGGCCGGCGTTTCACAGTCTGCCGTCTCGCGTACTTTCACGCCTGGCGCGAGCGTTGCTAAGGCGACGCGCGAGCGGGTCATGGAGGCGGCAAAGCGGCTTGGCTACCGGCCAAATGCGATTGCCCGGTCGTTGATCACCCGCAGGTCGCAGATCATTGCGATGGCGGTGTCCTACTTCGATAATCATTTCTATCCGGAACTTGTCCAAGGTCTCTCCGACGCCGCACAGTCGAGGGGTTACCACATCCTGCTTTTCACTGTTGGTGAGGGTGAGGCGGCGGATCAGGAGCTTTTGCGTGCGCTCGACTATCAGATCGATGGTCTGGTGCTCGCCTCGGTCTCGCTCTCGTCGGAGATCGCCGAGCGATGCCATCAAACCGGCATTCCTGTCGTCATGGTGAACCGCGTATCAAGCTCGGCGTCCGTGTCGAAGGTGACCGGATCGAACTGGGCTGGCGGTCGGACAATTGCGCAATTCCTTGTTGCCGGCGGCCACAAGCGCATCGCCTACCTTGCGGGCATCGAGGAAACGTCGACGAACCGCGATCGCGAAGCAGGTTTCCGAGCCGGCTTGAAAGAAGCCGGCAAGACCCTTCACGCTCGCGCATGCGGCAACTATGACGCGCAAGAAGCGGCTGCTGCCGCCCGCATGCTGATGACCGCTGGCTCGCCGCCGGACGCGATATTCTGTGCCAATGATCATATGGCAATCGCCGCGATGGATGCGTTGCGCTTTGAACTGGGCCTCGATGTGCCGAAGGACGTTTCAATCGTCGGGTTCGACAATGTCGGCCCGGTACAGTGGCCCGCCTACGACATTACAAGTTTCTCGCAGCCCGTCGACGCAATGATCGAGGCGACGAGCCGAACGCTGTTTGCCGCCATCGATGCTGCCATCGCCGGTGAGCCGGTCGTTCCCAAATCCGTCGAGATACCGGGACGGCTGATCGCGCGCGGCTCGACGCGGCCCGCGCGAGGGGTCGATGCGGATGGTGTCTGGCGACCGGAAGACGCGCTTGCCCCGGTCGATTAAGCCGCACGGCAAAGGGCGCAGATGCCCGAAACCTCAACAGCGGTGGTTTGCGGCGCAAAGCCAATATCCTTCGCGATCGCACTCAGGGCCTGATTGAACGCGCTGTCGGACTTCTCTTCCACCGCGCCGCAGTTTTCGCACAGAAAGAATACGGTCGAAGCGGCATGCTGGTGCGCACCGCCGCAGCACGCCACATGGGAGCACGCTACATAGGCATTGGCGCTTTGCAGCTTATGAACCAAGCCGTGGCCGCTCAGCCATTTCAGTGCCCGGTAGACCTGCGGCGGCGCGCGAAGCCCTTTGTCACGGAGCGCGTCGAGCAGTTGATAGGCCGACATCGGCCCCTTTGATCGCGAGAGCGCATCGAGGACCAGTTGATTGTTTCGGGAAAGCCCTTCAACGGGTGTTGCTGCTTCAGACATGATCTCGGACCTCAGAAAGGGTCGTTTGAATTGACATGTTATAGTGTAACGCAATAGGTGAAATGCGACGCATTCGCAAGTTGCGACCCGTCCGCCAAGCGCTCCTTATGCGCGTGAAAAACACACTAAGTGAGAGAACCCAGTCCGTGTCCGCTTCGGTTTCCCATGCGCGAAAACTAGCCCACACGACTGCTTCGGCCGATGTGCGGGAGAATCCGCAACCTGTCGGGATGACGAGTTCTCAGGGGCATGCTGCGGCTGTAAACGGCCATGAAACCGGCAAAGCCTGTCTGCGCTTCGATGATCTGACCCTTGGTTATCAGGTCTATCCTGCGGTCCATGGTCTGTCCGGAGAACTCGAACACGGTGCGCTTCTGGCCGTCGTTGGACCGAACGGCTCGGGTAAGTCGACGTTGGTGAAAGGGATTGCCGGCGTTCTGCAACCGATGAGTGGCACATGCGCCCACATCGATGGGTGCCGCAAAGCTTACTTGCCGCAACTGGCGGAAATTGATCGCAGCTTTCCCGCGACGGTTTTCGATCTGGTAAAGTTGGGCCTTTGGCATCGCACGGGGCTCCTTGGTCGCTTCGGCAAGGCCGGCAAAAGCGCGATCTCGGAAGCGCTGGCGGCGGTTGGTTTGGAAGGCTTCGCAAAGCGCGGCATCGACACGCTTTCTGGGGGGCAATTCCAGCGAGCACTGTTTGCGCGCGTCATCCTGCAGGATGCTGATTTGATTTTGTTGGATGAGCCGTTCAACGCGATTGACGAGCAGACCATAGACGATCTCCTGGATGTCGTGAAACGATGGCACCGCGAGGGCCGGACTGTGATCGCTGTTATGCACGACCTCGACCGGGTTCGTCAGCACTTTCCCGATGTGTTGTTGTTGTCGCGCGAGCCGGTAGCCTGGGGCCCGGTCAGCGACGTTCTGCGGCCTGAGAACCTTGAGCGTGCGCGTAAATTTCGTCCTGCATGGGATGAAACGGCTCCTTGGTGCGCCGATCATGATCACGATCGTGATCAGCTGCACAATGCGCCGGCGAAGCAGGGCCCAAAGCACGGCTCCGTTCGGGCGGCATGATGGAAACGCTGGCGCAGCTTCAGGATTTTTTCGTGGGCCCGTTTGCCCAGTACGCTTTCATGCAGCGGGCGCTTATCGGCGGCCTATTGATCGCCTTGTCGTCGGCGCCGGTTGGCGTGTTTCTCATGCTTCGGCGCATGAGCTTGACGGGCGACGCAATGGCGCACGCTATCCTGCCGGGCGCGGCGATTGGCTTTCTGCTGTTCGGCCTTGAGATTGTTCCGATGACGTTTGGCGGCCTGTTCGCAGGCGCTCTGGTTGCCGCGGGAGCCGGCATGGTGGCGCGGATCACCGTGCAGAAGGAAGATGCGGCCATGGCCGCCTTCTATTTGATCTCCCTTGCGCTTGGCGTCATGATCGTCTCGCTGCGCGGATCGTCAGTTGACTTGATGCACGTTCTGTTCGGTTCGGTGCTAGCGCTGGGTACTGACAGCTTGATTATGATCGGCACTATCAGCACGCTGACGCTTGGATCATTGCTGATCGTTTGGCGCGCTCTGGTCGCTGAGTGCCTCGATCCCGGTTTCTTGCGCAGTGTTTCAAGTTGGGGCCCGCTGGTCCATTTCGCGTTCCTGGCGCTGGTTGTACTCAATCTTGTCGCCGGCTTTCAGGCTCTGGGGACGCTGCTTTCGGTCGGTTTGATGATCTTGCCAGCCGCGACCGCTCGCTTTTGGGCCAAAACCGCGTTCAGCATGTGTGCGCTCGCCGTGGCTCTGGCCATGGTTTCGGTGCTGGCGGGCCTTCTGGTGTCCTTCCACGCTGATATTGCCTCTGGCCCGGCGATCATTCTCGCCGCCGGTTGCCTGTACATTGTGTCACTTCTCGCCGCCCCGCGCGGCGTTCTTTCCACCCGCTTGCCGTCTCGTCGGCACCGCGTTGCTTGACCATCACCAAGGAGTCCAATCAATGACCCACCGTTTGACCCGTTCTGTTTCCTTTCGCGCGCTCGCTGCAGCGGGCGTGGTTGCGGGTTTGACTGCTGTTCCCGCCAGCCAGGCATTCGCCCAGGATGAACCGCTGAAGGTTGTGGCCAGCTTCTCAATCCTCGCCGATATGGTGAGCAATGTCGGCGGCGACCTTGTTAAGGTTTCCAGCATCGTCGGCCCGGACGAGGATGCCCACGTTTATGAGCCGGTTCCGACCGATGTTGTTGGCGTTACCGAAGCTGACCTGGTGTTCATCAATGGGATCGGTTTCGAAGGGTTTATGGAGCGCCTCGTTGAATCCTCCGGCACGGAAGCCGCGGTTGTGACTGTGTCGGATGGCATCGACGTTATCGAAAACGAAGATGACCATGATGACCATGGTGATGAGCATGCGAGCCATGATGATGACGATCATGACCACGATCACGGTGATGAGCATGCCAGCCATGACGATCACGATCATGACCACGATCACGGTGACGAGCATGCGAGCCATGACGATCACGATCATGACCATGATCACGGTGATGAGCATGCCAGCCATGATGACCACGATCATGACCATGATCACGGCGATGAGCATGCCAGCCATGACGATCACGATCACGGCGATGAGCATGGGGACGACCATGCGGGCCATGACGACCATGGCGACGATGATCATGCTGGCCATGACCACCATGATCATGACCATGGACCAATCGACCCGCACGCGTGGCAATCACTTGACGCAGCGCAGGTCTATGTCGCCAACATCGCCGCCGGGCTTTGCTCGGTTGACGCCGAAAATTGCGCAACCTTCGAAGAGAATGCCGCCGCGTATTCTGCAGAACTTGAGGCTCTGGAAGCCGAGCTGGCAGCCGCTCTAGACGGGGTGCCCGCTGAAGAACGCATTGTGATCACCGGCCACGACGCATTTGGCTACCTGGCGCGCGACTTCGACATGACGTTCCTCAGCCCGCAAGGCCTCAGCACGGAAAGCGAAGCTTCCGCTTCGGACGTCGCTGCAATCGTTGATCAGATCATGGACACCGGCGCGCGTGCGATGTTCGTTGAGAACATCTCAGATAGCCGTTTGATCGAGACGATTGCCGCCGAGACCGGGTTACAGGTTGCAAGCGCAGAGCTGTACTCCGATGCGCTTTCCGGACCTGATGGCCCGGCATCGACCTACATCGGGATGATGCGGCATAATATGTCGGCGATCATTGAGGCTTTGTCCGGCAGCTGAGCTGGCTACACGGACGGTTCCTGCGGTGGGGCGGCGCTTGGAAGCGCCGCTTCGATGCGAGACTGCCCGCCGCGCGTGATCGTTTCCAAGCGTGTCTGGACACCGAAAGCTGTCCCGACACGCTCAGGCGTCAACACTTCCTCGGGTCGTCCGTCGGCGACCACTCGCCCACCTGCCATCATGATGATCCTGTCCGCGTAGGCTGCTGCGTGGCGCAAATCGTGCAGGACAACAATCACGCCGACGCCCGATGATGCCTCCCTGGACAGGATATCGAGGATGGCAAACTGGTAGTGCGGGTCGAGCGAGGCCAGCGGCTCGTCTGCAAACAGAAACTGGGCTTCGACGGCCAACGCTCGCGCCAGCGCGACGCGCATTTGCTCGCCGCCTGACAGGCTTAACACCGACCGATCGGCCAACTGGTCCAAGCCCATGCGGTGCAGCAATGGGGCGATGTCATAGCTGTCTTCGTCTCCGTGCGGATGGCGGCCAAGGGCAACGATGTCGGCCACCGTCAGCGGCCAGGCATGGTTTTGCCCTTGGGGCAGATACGCTGCGACGCGTGCGCGGGCGGGGCCAGGCATCGCGTCGCGCTGATCGTCCCCAAAGCGCACGAGGCCCGTGTGTTTCGTGAGGCCCAGCAGCGCCCGAACGAGGCTGGTTTTGCCTGCCCCGTTGGGCCCAATAATTGCTGTCAATTCGCCTGCTTTGAGCCGTAGGTCCAGTGGCTCAAGGAGTGTTGAGCTGCCCACTGTGACAGACAGCCCCTGCGCTTCGATGGAGCCCGCGCCCGCCGTCATGGCAGCGCCCGCCCAGCCATCGCCCGACGCTCGCGCAGCACCAGAGCCAAGAAAAACGGCGCCCCGACAAGCGCGGTCAGCACGCCAACCTTGACCGGCGATCCGCTCGTTGGGATCAGCCGGACGCCTATATCGGCGGCGAGCAGGAGGCACGCGCCTGCAAGCGTCGCGGGCAGGAGAAGCCGCGCCGGGTCGTATCCGACCAGCGGCCGCACCAGATGGGGGGCGACAAGACCAATGAACCCAATGGTTCCGGCAACGGAGACACCGGCACCGACGGCTGCTGCAACGCCAACGATAATCATCAATTGAACGCGCCGTACGGCGACGCCAAGGCTCGCGGCTGTCTCGTCTCCAAGGCTTAAGACCTTGAGGCTTTTCCCTTGGGTGGCCATCAGGAGGCTTCCAGTAAGGATAAATGGTCCGGCCATCGCAACGTGCTGGAAGGAGCGGTCATCAAGCGATCCCAACAGCCAGAATGCGACCTCAAGCGCCGCGAAAGGGTTGGGCGCGAGGTTGAGCGCCAGCGAAGTGCAGGCTGCTGCAAAACTCGACAGAACAAGGCCGGCCAGCAGAAGCACGATGATCGGTGCGCCGCGACCCGCGATGAGGAACAGCGCCCCTACCGAAGCGAGTGCACCGACCATGCCCGCTAGTGGCAAAGCCAGCGACAATGCGGAGGCGAGGCCGGTGCTGATCACGATCACCGCGCCCAGCGCCGCAGCCGACGGCGCTCCGAATAGGCTTGGCGAGGCAAGCGGATTGCGAACAAGCCCTTGAAGCGCCGCCCCTGCCAATCCCAGCGAGCCGCCTATCAGAATGGCAAGAAGTGTCCGCGGCACGCGAATTTCATAGATGATCAAAGCGAGCCGCTCATCGGCCCCCGAGATCGCTGCGATGAGGTCGCCGATTGCCATCGGTGTCGTGCCCAAGGCAACCGAGGTCACCGTCAGCGCGAACGCCAGCAGGGCGAGAGCCCCATTCAGGCCCATGACGGCGCTCCTGCCGAGCTGGCTTGAGGGTAAGCGCTAGTAGGTTGCGCGAATACCTGCATAGGCGGATATGCCGGGCGTGTTGAAACCTGAGATCTCTTCATACTCAGCGTCAAACAGGTTTTCGACGCGCCCGTAAATCTCAAGATGCTCGTGAACCTGATAGGATGCGGCGGCATCCACCCGTACATAGCTATCGAGCGGTGTGCGTTCGCGGCTGCGGGAGAACCATTCGCCGCCCGTCCAATAGGCCGTTGCCGACAGCCGGAGTTTGTCGATGCCGGTGTAGATCAACGTCAGTTCGGCTTCGTGCTCAGGCCGTCTTTGCAGACGGTCGTCTGAGACCGCATCGCGTGCGTCTGTGTAGGTGTAGTGTGCGCGCGCATCGAGGTGACCCGGAACGACCCTTGCATCAGCGGTGATCTCAACCCCGAAGATTTCTGCTTCATCGACATTGTCCCACGCCTCCGATGCAAAGCCGAAAAAGCCGCCAGTATAGACAATGAGGTCGTCGATCTCCTGATAAAAGCCGGTGACATCGAGTGTCAGTCTGCCGTCGAACAGGGTTTGCGTTACCCCAGCATCAAAGCCGATGCTTTCTTCTGGCCGAAGGTTTGGTGTCGCCGCGCGCTGGCGCAAACTGGGCGCTTTGGCGCCAGTGCCGACGCTTGCGTGAAACCGGGTCTCCGTTGACGGAATCTCATAAACGGCCGTACCGCGAAACGTCACAAAGTCACCGGCGGCGGCGAAATCATCGTAGCGCAGCGCGGCAGACAAATGCAGATTGGGGCCCACAGAGAACTGGTGCAGCGCGAACGCTCCCCAATAGACCTCGTCGCCGGAAAACTGCAGGACACCGTTATCGACATAGTCCGCCGTCTGCTCCTCAACCGTAGCGCCGTAGAGAAAGGTCCCGTAGGAGCCAAGCTGAACCTCGCCCGTGTAGTCGATACCGATGCGGCTGCCCTCATAGTCTTCGACCGAAGCTGGCTCGATGAACTGGCGATCCGTCGATGAGCCAAACGCCGTCAGTGTCTGGCGCCAACGACCGTCGAAGCCGCTATGGCTGATGCGGGCATGGCCATTGAGGCTGAGCCGCTCGGCGCCTCCTGCGGGGTCTGTTGAGCGGCGATCATATTCGCTCTCAAGATCCGTTGCATCGAAGGCGGCATCGACTTCCACGGTCTCCGACAGTCGGGCCGTGGCGCGAAAGCCGCCCGTCCACTGGCGTGCACCATCATCTTCGGCGTTTCCATCGCGCCGACTGAAGCCATTCGTAGATACGTGTCCGCCATGCACGAATATGGAACCGTTCGCCGCGCCGTAGCCTGCTGAAAGAGCCTGTCTGTGTGTGTCGAAGCTCCCCCCTTCAACCAGCGCCGTTGCGGAAAGACCGTTCGGCGCTTGCCGGGTGATGATGTTGATAACCCCGCCAATGGCGTCCGAGCCGTAAAGTGCGGATTGGGGACCCCGCAAAACCTCGATACGCTCGATGATACTTGCCGGAAGCATCGTGAAGTCGAACGCGTTGCGCGTTGACGTGGGGTCGGTCACCGGAATGCCATTGATCAGGACCATCGTATGCTGCGCTTCTGCCCCTCGGATACGCACATCGGTGTTCGCGCCGAAGCCGCCGGAATTGGTGCTGGTGACACCAGGCGCCCCGCGCAGTATTTCTTGGACGGACACTTGCCCCGCCTGCTCGATCTGGTCCCGATCAATCACCGACACGGCGCTGCCTGCCCGGGCGATCGGGGCGGCGATGCCGCGAAATGGCGCAAAAACCGTAACCTCCGCCTGCGCATGGGCGGGCGACGAAGACGAGACGAAAGCCGACGTGGCAAAAACAGGGGAAATGGCAAGTAAAAGGGTGGCGGCGGAGCCGCGAAGACGCTCATACATCACTCAGCAGACCTTTATTGTTTCGATCTGGTTGGTCACAACGCCCGTCACGGAATGTGTCCCGGGCCGTGTCATGATTGCTAGAGGTTTTTCGGCGGTGCAGCAAGCGGTCAAAGGACTCAAAACGCAGCGTTTTTTTCCGTTTTTTATTGCCGCCCTGGTAGCCTTCTGCGCGCCTGTGCTCGCGCGAGATATCCCGCAACGGATCGTTTCGCTGAACACGTGCACCGATCAGCTTGTGCTGGCGCTGGCCGATCCTGACCAGATCGTTGGACTGAGCCGGTTTGCCGGTGATGAGCGGCTTTCCCATGCCGCGGACAAAGCGCAGCCCTACCCGCACTTGCCGGCCGACGCTGAAGCTGTTCTCGCACTTGAGCCGGATCTTGTCTTTGCGGGCCGCTTCACCGACGGCGCGACCAAGCAGATGCTGCGACGCCTGGGGCTCGAGGTGATCGAAGTACCCTTTGTGCGCACGCTCGAAGAGGCGCAAGCCGTCATCATCGACGTGGGCAGAGCCGTGGGTCGTCCGGCGCGCAGTGAAGCGCTCATTGCCGACATTGATGGCGCGTTTGCCGCCGCTGGATCGCAGGGTGAGTTGACCGCGCTTATCCTCCAGCGGCGGGGTTACGCCACGGGCACGGCCTCGCTCACCGGCGATATCCTGCGGCGTCTGGGCATTCGGCTGGCCAGTGACGAGCTCGTCGGCGCTCGGGGTGGTTTCGCTGATCTCGAGACCGTCGTGCGGGCTGATCCGGATATTTTGATCCTCGCGCAATTGGATTCGGTCGCTGAGGATCAGGGCAGCGCGCTCTTGCGCCATCCCGCGCTGGCCGAGCGTTATCCCAGCTCTGCAAGAATGGCGCTTCCCGAGCGACTGACCCTGTGCGCCGGTCCGTCACTGATCGACGCGGCAGACTATATCGCCCGCGAGCGCGACGCGTTTTTGACCCGCCTGCGGGAGACCGGGCCCCCGGATGGGTGACTGGATTGCCGCCAACGCGCTCGCGCTGATGATCGCGCTGCTGCTAGATGCGGTTTTCGGTGAGCCACCTTGGCTGTGGAAGCGTCTGCCGCATCCCGTTGTGCTGATGGGTAAGCTGATCAAGCGCGCCGACGAGCGATTGAACGACGAGGCGCTTCCCCCAGACGAGCGCCGCAAGAAAGGGCAGGCGGCTCTTGTCCAGGTGCTGCTCTTGAGTGTTATGCCCGTCGCCGCGCTGTGGTGGCTCCTCTCGATCATTCACCCTGTGCTTGGGGTCGTCTTCAGTGCGCTGGTTGGCGCCGTACTCCTTGCGCAACGCAGCCTGTTCGAACATGTTTGGGCCGTGCATGCCGCGCTTGCGACCAAGGACCTCGACGCTGCTCGCGCTGCGCTTTCGATGATCGTAGGCCGCGATACGACGATCCTTGATGAAGAGGGCGTTTCGCGCGCCGCGCTCGAAAGCCTCGCAGAGAACCATTCGGACGGCGTGATCGCGCCCGCCTTCTGGATGCTCGTCGGCGGACCTTTGGGCATCATCGCCTATAAGGCGATCAACACCGCCGACTCCATGATTGGCTACAAGACCGAGCGTTACCTCGATTTCGGTCGTGCGGCGGCAAAGGTCGATGATCTCGCGAACTGGGGCCCGGCACGGCTATCACCAGTGATTATCGGGCTCGGCGTCCTCGTGGCGAAGACTGCCCGACGGTCCGCCCGCTTGTCGCTGCCCAGCTTGAGGCGCGTCCTTGCAGATGCACCGACCCACGCCTCGCCCAATGCCGGCTGGCCGGAGGCGGCCTATGCGAGCGCGCTGGGCGTAGCGCTCGGCGGGCCGCGTACCTATGCCAGCGGCACGGTGGACGCCCCCTTCATCAATCCATCGGGCAAGCGAGACCTTGGCGCGAGGGACATCCAGGCTGGTTTGACGCTGTTTCAGGCGAGCTGTGCGGCCATGGCGCTGATTGTTCTCGTCCTCGCACTCAGCGCGCTTTAGCGATTCCCAGAAGCCCGTCCACATCGAGATGCTTATCAAGATGTGCCGCAAGTCCATCAAGCGCTGCCTCGACGCGCTCGGTGTAGGCGAGGGTGGATGTGGCCCCAAGCTGGCCAAGGAACCATGCCCGGAAATCGTCGGAACCGAACACGCCGTGCAGGTAGGTGCCCATAATGCGCCCATCTTCGGAGACCATGCCGTCGGCGCCGGAAGGCGTCCAGATCATCGAGCGGTTCCAGTTGCCACCCGTCGTCTGCCCGAGGTGGATCTCATAGCCGCGAACCTTCAACCCCGATTGCCGGTGGACCCCTTCGGCGGCGCGAGTGGTTTTGTCTTTGGCAAGCACGGTATCGACATCGAGCAGACCTAGGCCCTCGACACTCTCGGCGGGGCCCTCGACCCCGCCGGGGTCGGCAACAGTCCGCCCCAGCATCTGGTAGCCGCCGCACAACCCCACAACATGGCCGCCACGCGCCACATGAGCCCGCAGATCATCCGCCCAACCGTTCTCGTGGAATGCCTTCAGGTCAGCGAGCGTGGATTTTGACCCCGGCAGGATAACCGCTTTGGCATTTTCCGGCAGAGGATCGCCTGGCTCGATGATCCGCAAATCGACGGCAGGCTCCATCCGCAATGGGTCGAGGTCATCGAAATTGGCAATCCGGCCAAGACGCGGAACGGCGATGACCGTGTTGCCTCCACCGCCCGAGGCGAGGCCCAGAACATCTTCGGCAGGCAGATGGCGGGCGTCTTCGAACCACGGAATCACACCGAAGCTCGGCCAGCCGGTGTGGTCCTCAATTGCCCGTAGCCCGTCGTCGAACAGGCTTGGGTCACCGCGAAAACGGTTGATGAAAAAGCCCTTGATCAAGGCCGCGTCCTCGGCTTGCAGGATCGCTTGGGTTCCGACCACCGACGCGATCACCCCGCCGCGATCAATATCGGCGCACAGTACCACGGGAACATTCGCGGCGTGGGCAAAGCCCATATTGGCGATATCCCCATCTCGCAGATTGATCTCGGCAGGGCTCCCCGCGCCTTCAACAACAATCAGATCAGCCTCGGCTTCGAGCCGTGCGAAGCTTTCGAGAACGGCTTCCATCAACTCTGCTTTGCGCGCGCCGTATTCGGCCGCCTTCATGGTCGCCCAGACCTTCCCCTGGACGACGATCTGGCTGCCGACGTCGCTTTGCGGCTTCAGGAGCACCGGGTTCATGTGGACAGATGGTTCAAAGCCCGCAGCCTGCGCTTGCAACGCCTGCGCCCGGCCTATCTCACCGCCATCGACGGTCACCGCCGCATTGTTCGACATGTTTTGCGGTTTGAACGGCAGGACGCTTAAGCTGCGCCGCGCAAAGAGCCGGCAAAGCCCGGCTGCAATGACGGATTTGCCGACGTTTGAGCCGGTGCCCTGGATCATCAATGCGGGGGTGGAGTTCATCTTCTTGTCGTCATGGCTGGGCTTGACCTCGCCATCCAGCTTTATGGCCAACCCTTTCAGTTTTGCGCATCAAGAGAGGATGTATGATCGGATTGGAAGCGCGGTCTGCCGCCCAAACATCTGGGGCTAAAACTCGATCCCCGCCTGCGCTTTCACGCCCGACCGGAACGGGTGCTTCACTTGCGTCATCTGCCGCGCTCGCACGTTGAGCGCAGCGAAGCGCAAGAGCGCGGCAAAGCGGTGCGGAGTGACGCGCCTCAAAACTCGATCCCCGCCTGCGCTTTCACGCCCGACCGGAACGGGTGCTTCACTTGCGTCATCTCCGTCACAAGGTCGGCGATCTCAACCAGCTCGTCGGGCGCATTGCGACCGGTGATGATCACATGCACATCGTCGGGCCGGCTAGAGGTCAGAAACGCGATCACCTCGGCAGGCTCGATGTAGCCGTAGCGCAGCACGATGTTCAGCTCATCAAGTAAGACCAGTTTGTGCGCGCCGCCGGTTATCAGTTCCTTGGCCTTTTCCCATGCTGAACGGGCTGCGGCAATGTCCCGCTGGCGGTCCTGGGTTTCCCAGGTGAAGCCTTCGCCCATCGTGTTGATAGTCACCAGATCGGAGAACCGTTCGAGCACAGCGCGCTCGCCGGTTTCCCATTTGCCCTTGACGAACTGCACGACGCCCACCTTCTGGCCGTGACCCAAGGCGCGAAAGACCATCCCGAATGCGGCGGTGGATTTGCCCTTGCCCTTGCCGGTGTGGACGATCAGCAGTCCGCGTTCGATTGTCTTGGTGGCGATGATCTTGTCACGCGCGGCCTTTTTCTTGCGCATCTTTTCCGCATGGCGCGCGTCAAGCTGCTCTTCGGTCATCTCGGTCATTCGGCAGCCTCCTTTGGCTGGCTGATCAGGTTCGACAGCAGTGTTTGGGTTGCGTTCCGCCTCGGGCTCCATAGCCCTCGATCGAGTGCTTCCTGAAAGCGGCTTAGCATGTCCGACAGCGCCGGTGCATTGGCCTCGGCGATAAATGTGCGCACGGTATCGTCGGCGATGTAGGCCTCAAATAGCGCATCGAAGTGGTGGTCGGTGACCGCATGCGTCGTCGCCGCAAAGGCGAACAGATAGTCCAGCGTCGCCGCCATCTCGAACGCGCCCTTGTAGCCATGGCGCATCGCACCCGCGATCCATTTGGGATTGGAGGCGCGGCCACGCACCACGCGTCCGATCTCCTCCTGCAAGGTGCGGGCGTGGGGTGTCTCGGGCCGCGAATGGTCCATGTGGTAGCTTTGGGGCGCGCGTCCGGCCAGCGTTTCAATCGTCGCCGCAAGCCCCCCCTCAAACTGGTAGTAGTCGTCGCTGTCGAGTAGATCATGCTCGCGGTTATCCTGGTTCTGCACGACCGCCTGTGCACCCCGCAGCCGATCTTTGAGCAGCGCAGGTTCCGCATCTCCCTGGCGCCCGGCGCCATAGGCATAGCCGCCCCAGGCGATGAAGGCTTCGGCAAATTCCGAGCGACGCGACCAGCCACCTTCATCGATCAGAGCCTGCAGGCCCGCTCCATAGGCGCCCGGCATCGAGCCAAATACACGAAAGCCCGCCATGCGCGCCGCTTCATCCTCGTTCTTGCCGGCCTCGATAAGCGCATCACTGTCAGCGCGGACGCGCGCGGCCATGGTGTTCATGTCGGCGGGCTCATCGAGCGCGGCAACGGCGCGGCAGGCGCTATCGAACAGATCGATCTGATGCGGGAAGGCGTCGCGAAAGAAGCCCGATATGCGCAAGGTGACGTCGACGCGTGGCCGCTTGAGATCGGAAAGCGGGATGATCTCAAAACCGGTCACGCGCCCGGCTCCGCCCTGCCATTGCGGTTGCACCCCGATCAGCGCCAATGCCTGCGCGATGTCATCGCCACCGGTGCGCATGTTCGCCGTGCCCCAGCAGGTCAGAACCAGGGTCTGAAGCCATGCGCCATGTTCTTGGAAATGCCGCGCGAGCAGCGCATCGGCGCTCTTGCGGCCAATGGCCCAAGCGGTTTTCGAGGGCACCGCGCGGACATCAACCGCGTAGAAGTTACGGCCCGTCGGGAGCACATCGGGGCGTGCGCGGCTCGGCGCACCAGATGGCCCGGGCGGAATGAAGCGGCCAGCTAGCCCCGCGAGGAGGCTTTCGGTTTCGGCTTCCGGCGATCCGACGAGCCGGGGCCGCACGCTCGCGTTGAGCCAATTGAGCACGTCATGGGACGCCGGACCCGGGGGCTGCCGCGTCCCCTCGACGAGATCGACCGCGAAGGCCTCAAGCCGCTCGACGGTATCCCCCAGCGTGCGCCATGGCGCGTCGAGGAGGCCCGCCAGAACGCCCGGCTGTGCCCCGGTGTGCGGCAGGCCGTACTCGCGCGAGAGCGGGTCACAATCGAGGTGGAAGTCCTGAGCGAGCGCTTGCAAGAGCGATTGATCTTCGGGCGAGGGGCCGCGCGGGACCCTGGCAATGGCGACCAGCGTATCGTTGATGTGGTGGGTATCTGGAAGCGCCCCGAAGATGTGGAGCCCATCGCGGATCTGCAGCTCTTTTAGATCGCAGATCGCCGTGTCGAGCTTGATCAGATCATCGTTTTGTTCGCCCGACAGCCCGATATCGTCTGCAAGGCCTGTCTCCTGGGCAAACCCAACAATATCCTTGGCAAGTGCTTTGGCGCGACGTGGGTCGGCGGCCTCTGCTTGCGCGTACTCATCGAGCATCGCTTCAAGCTCGTGGTAGGGGCCATGGCTTTCGGCGCGGGTGAGAGGTGGGGTCAGATGGTCGACCACCGCCGCACCGATCCGACGCTTGGCCTGGCAGCCTTCTCCGGGGTCGTTGACGATGAAGGGGTAAAGCGTCGGCAGATCACCGGTGAGCGCAGCCGGGTAGCAGGCTTCCGACAGTGCCAGCGCCTTGCCGGGAAGCCATTCGAGATTGCCATGCTTGCCGAACTGGATGACCGCATCGGCCTGCGCCTGCAGATAGGCGTAAAACGCGATGGTGCCGTGAGGCGGGACAAGATCCGGATCGTGATAGGTGGCCGCCGGATCGATGTCATACCCGCGCGGCGGCTGAATACCGATCAGTGTGTTGCCGTGCTTGAACAGCGGCAGACGGAACGCGGTTCCGGCGAGTTTGCGGTCCTTTTCGGGCGGCCCCCATCGATCAAGGACTTGCAGGCGCATGCCCTCTGGCAAGTTATCGAAGAAGGCCCGGTAGGCCGCCATGCTCAGCGTTTCGGGGTCGGAGCCGTTCAACAGGCGATCCATAAGCGCGTCTGATGTGCGCGGCGCGTTGCCCACCACGTAGCCCGCCGCGGCCATCGCGTTGAGGAACAGCCCGACGGAAGCGGGCGTATCGAGACCAACGCCATTGCCGATCCGGCTCAGTTTTGTCGGGTAGTGGGCGAGGACGATCGCTATGTGTTTGTCGGTTGCCGCTGTCTTGCGAAGCTTGGTCCACCTGGCCGCGTGGCGCGCGACCCGTTCGATGGCTGGAGCGTCCGGTGCGTAGTCGACCGGTGCAAATTCGGCAGCGGGATCGCGTTCACCCTGCCGCTTGAAGCTGATCGCGGGGCCATGCAAACGCCCATCGATCTCCGGCATTGTCACATGCATGATCAGATCGGTCGCCGGGAGCCCGCGCGCACTTTCCGACCATGCTTCCAAGGAGGCGCTTGAAAGCACGGCCTGAACAACTGGCGCGCCAGTGATCGCGAGCGGCCCGCCAGCGTCTGCGTCGTTCGGGCCCGACGAGGCAAAAGCCGTGGTGTTGATGATGACCGGGGGGTCAATCGTGGGGAGCGTATCCGCGATGAACGTGCGGGTGTCTGCGTCCTTCAGGCTGGGGACGACCAGGGGGGCGGGGTTGAGGCCAACCTGTCGAAGCGCCGTGCAAAGGTCGATAATCGGCGCCACCGTGCCCGATTGCAGCAGGCTTGCGTAGAACGCGATCGGAACGCTGCCGCGCGCCGGTGACGTATGTGTTGCTACGAGGGTTCCCGTCGCTTGATCGGGTACACACCAGCCCAGGCGTTGCAATGGCTCGACCGGGAAGGCTGCAGGATCGGGGGTTTCGCCGTCCGCAACGGCTGTGAGCAGCTTGAGCGCACCGGCTGCGTTCGCAAGCCCGCCTTCCACCATGAGTTGCCAGTAACGCCGGGCGGTCGTGGGTGCGATGGTCCCCATGGCGGCGAGCCCGGCGTCCCATTGGGCCTCGCCTGGCACGATCAACAGCGGTATTCCAAGGGCGCGTGCCGAAGCCTGCAAGCGCTCGACACCATACGGCCAATAGCCGTCGCCGCCTATCAACCGCAGGGCGACCAGCTTGGGGGGCGCGGACGCGGACAGCATCCGTTCGACATACAGATCGACGGAATAAGGGTGGCGAAGCTGCATGAGATTGGCGAGCCGAAAACGCACGCCATTGCATCCGTTGGCGGCCTGCTCACGAGCAGCAAGCGCAAGAACGGACAACTCATTGTCCGCCGCCGACAGAATAAGAATGTCCCCCGGCGATTGCGCGAGATCGACCGGCTCGTCTCCCGCGTCGATCCGGCCAGCCTGGGCGCTCAAGACGTGCATGTTAGGCGGCGACCTCAGCCAGAAGCTTATCTTCGGTGGCGAGCGGCGAGAGGCCTATCACCACCAAGCCGCTGACGCGGCCCGATGCGCTCGGATCGAACTGGGTGGTCACGCGTGGTCCGACGGCTTGCACCACCACAGGTGCGGGCGAGCCGACGATGTTTGCCACACCCTTGACCCGCAGAACTCCAGGCAAGGCGACGAGCCGCCCAATCGCGGCGTCCAGCGTGGCCTTGTCCGCAAACGGACTGGGCCGGATGACGGTCGACGCGAAATCGTCATGATCATGCGTGTGGTCGTGTGGATGATGATGATCGTGTTCGTGATGATGGTCGTGGTCGTGATGATGGTGATGGTGCGCATGGCGCGCATCCATATCGCCCTGGGCCTCCGCTCCAAGACCGATGAGAACACCGGCGGGCAGTCCCTCTTCAGTCGATAGGATCGTCCCGACGCCCGCCCGCTTTCCGAGCAGGCAGGCGCGTGCCGCGTCAAGTTTCTCTGGGTTGAGCTTGTCGCTCTTCGATAGAACGATCAGGTCAGCGCAGCGCAGTTGATCGTCGAACAGGCCCTCGATCGGGGTCTCATGGTCGAGGCTGTCGTCGGCTGCGCGTTGCGCATCAACGCGCTCGGGGTCCGGCGCATAAAGGCCATGGGCAAGCGCCTCGGCATCGGCCACCGTCACCACGCCATCCACCGTGGTCCGTGCTTTGACCGTCGGCCAGTTGAACGCTTGGACCAGCGGCTGGGGTAGCGCAAGGCCCGATGTCTCGATCACGATATGCTCGGGCGCGGGGTCGCGGGACAAAAGCGCCTCCATCGTCGGCAGGAAATCGTCTGCCACCGTGCAGCAGATGCAGCCATTGGTCAGTTCGATGATGTCCTCGTCAGCGCAACCCTCGATGCCGCATCCCGCGATCTGCTCGCCGTCGAACCCCAGATCGCCGAACTCGTTCACGATCAGCGCGATGCGCTTACCGCCAGCCTTGCGGATCAAATTCTGGATTAGGGTCGTTTTGCCGGCGCCAAGAAAGCCGGTGATAATCGTCGCCGGGATCGGCGCGGAGAGGTTTGGCGTTTCACCCATGAGGTACTTCCTTTAACGTAAGCGGCAATCCAGCGGCGACGAAACAGACATGGTCTGCAAGCGCTGCCACCTGCTGGTTCAGTTTCCCTTGATGGTCGCGAAAGACGCGGCCAAGCTTCGTCTCCGGCACGATGCCGAGGCCGACTTCATTTGACACGCAGATCACCGGCCCTTGTCGGGCGTCGAGGGCGGCGCACAGCCCGTCGATTTCACCCTCCATTGACGCGCCTTCGGTTCCCTCCTTCGACAACAGTCGATTGGAAAGCCAAAGCGTGAGGCAGTCGATCAGAACCACGCAGGCGGGCTCGGTATGGCGTGCGACGACGCCCGCAAGATCATGCTCTTCTTCAACCGTGGTCCACCCATCATTGGCGCGATCGGCCTGATGTTGAGCGATGCGTGCGCGCATCTCATCATCGTAGGCCTGCGCCGTTGCGACGTAGAGCAAGTCGAGCCCGCTTGCCCGCGCCAGCGCTTCGGCGTGGCGAGACTTGCCCGAGCGCGCACCGCCCAAAACAAGGCTGAGGGAAGGTCGAGGATTGGCCATCGCCGATCTGAGCGCCCGTCATGTTGGCCATGGGGGATGGGCGCGTGGGCCAGGACGAGGCCCGGCGCATCACCGCCCCGGCACACCCCGTCCGGCTGGTTGCAACGGCTCTGGCAGGTCTCCTGGCTCGCGGATTGGGGATGAACGCGCCTTCCCGATCAGGGATTGATCAGTGGACTATGCGCTCAACCATCCGCTTACAGTTGCGGGGGCAGCTGCGGCTTGACCGGGCAGACCCCGATGCACCGCATTCCCTTTTCACCGCGCAGCTTTCGCCGCGCGACACCAAAGCATCATGATCATAGCACTCTGGGCGGAGCAAACAAATGCATTCGTTTGATCAGTCCGCAAACCTTGGGCTAAAAAGCTTGCCGAACTTCTGCGGGATTTGTCATGCGTTCCACCCATCCGCTCTATGCGGACATGCCGACGACCATTTTTGAGGTGATGAGCCGCCTCGCCAGCGCGCATAACGCCGTCAACCTCGGCCAGGGCTTCCCGGATGTGGACGGACCTGAAGCAATCCGTCAGGCGGCTGCCGACGCGATGATGGAGGGGCCGAACCAGTATCCGCCAATGCTAGGCGTACCCGCGCTCCGTCAGGCCGTCGCGGAGAGCGAGAAGCGCTTCTTCGGCATCGATCGCGACCCCGCTCAGGTCATTATAACCTCGGGCGCAACCGAGGCGCTCTCCGATTGCCTGATGGCGCTGGTCGAGCAAGGCGATGAGGTTGTCGTCTTCGATCCTTGCTATGATTGCTACGTGCCGCTCATCAAGCGCGCAGGCGGCGTGCCGCGCATGATCGCGCTCAATCCGCCGGACTGGAGCTTCACAGATGAGGCGCTTGCGGCGGCGTTCTCAAGCCGAACGAAAGCGATCCTGATCAACAATCCGCATAACCCGGCCTCCAAAGTGTTTAGCAAAGCTGAACTGCGGCGCATCGCAGATGCGGTCATCGCCCATGATGCCTATGCGATCTGCGATGAGGTCTATGAGCACCTGGTGTTTTCCGGCTCGCGGCATCTGCCGTTGGCAACCCTTCCGGGGATGGCCGATCGCTCGGTGCGAATCGGCTCGGCGGGCAAAAGTTTCGCCTTGACCGGCTGGAAGGTGGGGTATGTTTCCGGTCCCAGCTCCCTGGTTGAGCCGATCGGCAAGGCGCATCAGTTCACGACCTTTACAACCCCGCCGCATTTGCAGATTGCCGTCGCTCAAGGCCTTGCGATGCCCGACAGCTATTTCGCGGAATTGTCCGGCGATCTTGAACGCAAGCGCGACCGCCTGGCAGCTGGCTTGAACGCAGCCGGACTGCCAACGCTCCAAGCGGATGGAAGTTACTTCCTGATCGCCGATATAAGCGGCCTCGGTCTTGGCTCGGACGTCGAGGTCGCACAGCGCATGACCGTCGAGGCGGGCGTGACGACCGTACCCATGTCCGCCTTCTATCAGGAGAATGCCCCTGATCATCTGTTGCGCTTTTGCTTTTGCAAGCGCGACGAGGTTTTAGACGAGGCGGTCAGCCGGCTCGAAGCCTGGCAGGCACGCGGGTTTCAGGCGGCGGCGTGACGATCCGCTGAAGACCGGTAGCGCTTAAGACAAAACCTGATTGCCTTCGATCGTCAGCGGTGTGGGCAGACGCCGCTCGTCGATAAGGTCGCTGGTCACCGTTTCCCACCACCGCGTGCCGACGATGGCGCCACCGGGCGTTTCGTCGAAGATATTGTCCTTGATGACGGTCATCTCCACGCCTTCGACAACGGAAACCCGCATGCCGATCTGCGCCTTGCGGATGATGTTCTGCGAGATGATGACATTGCGCAGATAAGGGCCCCAACCGACCCGCAGACCGGCATAGGGTGCGTTTTCGATCACATTGCCGGTGACGGTCGTATCGGCTTCGACATAGATGCCCGAACCGTAGGCCTCTTCGCCCGTGGGGAACTTACTTTGCATCCGCATATTGCGGATAAGATTGCCCTGAACAATCGCCAGCCGGCCACCTTGCATGAAGTTCGTCACCACGATGCCGCTGGCGCAGCCATCCATGACATTGTTGGCGACGATGGAGCCCCGGAAATCGAACTCTGACCAGATGGCCGCTTCGCCCGATTCCCCGCATTGATTGCCAAGGATCTGCGCGTTCGAGCAGCCGTTGCAGCGTACCGCCGAAAAATCATTGTCGTAGATCATATTGTTGGCGATCAGCACATCGTCAGCCTGATAGGCGTTGATCGCGTTGCCGAACGGGCCGGTCCCCCCGGACTTTGAGCGGATGCGCTCGATCCGGTTGCCGGTGACAATGGTCCCGTCGCGCCCCTTGTTCCATCGGTAGACGAGGATGCCATTGTCGGCACAATCGGAAACGACATTGTCTCGGATCGCCAGCCCCTGCGCGTCGTGCGACTGGATGGCTGCCGCCAGAACCCCCGTCACCGTGCAGCGATCGATCGACCCCTGGACCCGGTCAAACTGGATTCCATGCTTGACGGAACCGACGACCGTCACGTTTTCGAGCGCGATGTTGGCACCGGTTGAAACGTGCAGCAGCGCGGGTGCGTAGTCCGCCAACGGCCGGTTCGCCCCGTCGAGGGTGATGCCTTCAAGCCGCAGATGGTTGACGGCGGTCCCGAAGAAAAGATGGCCGTCGCCAGCGTAGCGAATGCGTGTCTGGCCCGGAACGCCCACCATTGTGAGGTTCGACGGCAGGTCGATGTTGCTGACCATGTAGTCACCGCCCGGCACGAACAGCGCATTGCCCTGCCGGGCTGCCGCGTTGACCGCTTCCTGGAACCGGACGCTTTGGTTATCCAGTGCGCCCGGTCGCACGCCGTACGTGGTGATATCGAGCGTCGAGCGGAGACTGGCGAGCAGTTCGCTCGACTGCGCGCGGGCTGGTCGCGCGACCGTCAGCGGTGCACAAGCACCCGCAAGCGCCGTTCCCAGGAACGCACGACGACTGATGTTGGTGGAGCTTGCTTTTGTCATAAAGGTGCGCCGCCTGGGTGAAACCATCCACACCAAGTGTACCGGACTGGCACACCGCACAAAGCGCTGGCTTAAGCCTTGGTTAAGAACCGCGCGGCCTTAGGCGCTTTATAGAAGGGAGAGTTGGAGAGCCGACAAGGATTCGAACCTTGGTCCTCCGGATTAAGGGTCCGGCGCTCTGCCGCTGAGCTATCGGCTCTCACTAACCCATATCCTGACGGCCAAATCTCAAGGCTTGATGATCACAGTCCCGCGCATCGCGTTAATTTGCGTAAATTTTTAGGATTTTTCGCAGGCTGGTCCTCACAAAGGCGGTGTCATCAACAAACGCCGCTGCTGTGATGCGCGGCACAGCCGTCCGGCGCCCTATCCTGCACACACATCCGAGCTAAAATGACATTATCGCATATTGAGGCCGCCATGCCCGACACTCGGATTGGCTATGACGCTTTCCTTTCCCACAGCCACGCCGATAGGGCATGGGTCCACCGCCTTGCAGCCGCGCTCGCCGCCCATGACTACAATGGCCGACCCTTACGGCCATGGCTCGATGAGGACGTTCTCGATCCCGGCGAATTGAGCGGCAGTCAGGAGCTGACCTCGGCGCTCGACCGTTCGCGCTGCCTCGCCGTCGTTTGGACACACCAGTCGGCTGCGTCAGACTGGGTGCGCTTCGAGGTTCAGCACTTTGAAAAGCAGGCCAAGGGCCGTCCCATCGTTCACATTGAACGGGAGGCGGGCAGCGCACCTGAAGGCCTTCGGCAGTCACCGTCGCTCATTGATGCAACAGACTGCGCCGCTTTTGAGGGTCAGCTTGCGCAGGTGCTTGATCGTTTGTGCCCCACGCCAGCGGTAAGCGTCGGGGATGCCGAACGAACTGCCGATACCGCCTTCGATGACTTTCTACCCGACAATCACCGGTGCCCTGAGGGTGAGCCAACACCGCAAAGCGATGCGGTTTTGGATGCACTGATGCGCTACGATATTGCCGATCCCGCTCAGGAAGGTCCCGCGCTTGCTGCTTTTATGCAGATTGCTTCGCGGCTCGCCGAACTCGGCCGCACGGTTCTGCCATCGACCTACGATGCAAAAATGCTGCTTGGCGACTGCCTCGCTGCGGCACAGATCAAAGACCTTGCGTACCGGCAGATAGCCCAGCGCTTGATCGATGCTGAAGATGATGGTGCCTATGACCCTGCGCTGCTGGCCGCCGTCGTTCGATGTGGATCCAAACTCGCGGAGATCGCGCCGGAAAAGGTCGACCACAGCGTGCTGTTGCGCACCGCCGCCAAGCTCGACAGCGGACACCCAACGGGGCCGCGAAGGGCACTCGCTCTTTTGATTGGCCGGGTGGTCGGAAAAATTCGGGACAGCAAGGCGGGCCCCGTCCTGTTGGACGCGCTTTGCCGCGGTGGGCCCATGGCACGCCTCGCTTTTTGTGCGGCCATCACGATGCGCGACGTGGTGAGCGACTCGATATATTTTGTCTCCCCGCTTGCCCAGAGCGCCTCCAGATTGGGTGAGGCGACGACCACACAGCTACCTGCGCCCTCTCGGCAGGCGGTTTCCGAGCTGTCCACGCTCGATACCTTTGAGTATCCGTGGCTCAGTAATGCGATCGCGAACGCCAAACGCGATCTTGCGGCGCTGTACGGGATCGACACCTTCGGCTACCCTTTGATGCAGGCCCATCGCCGATATGCCGGCGTGCCCTTGCACCACCACCTTGCGCCTTTCACGGGGCGTCTTGTTCGCGCCACAACCTTCAACATGGTCGATCTTGCTGACCGGGTCGGGGTTGGCGACGTGGTTTGTCTGACCGAACCGCGTGTTGTTGATGCTCTGTTCGATCGCGCCGGAGCAGTTGTGACCGCGGAGCAGGACCCAGAAGCCCCTCAGATCAAGCGTCTCAAGAGCCGGGCGATTCCCTTTGCAGTGGTCGCGCCGCGGACGATGGCTGGGCTCCGCGATGGCGAGCGTCTGTCCTTTGAGCGCGACAAGTTGGTCATCTTTGCTGCCGACCGTCCGTAGGGCTGGGCAGGCGTGCCGCTTGCGCTGCAAGGCGTTGCAACCGTAGGCAGGGCAACAGTTTGTGAGCTTCCGTCCTGGGCACAGTCCGAGCAGGTGCATCGTTTGGATTTGTCTCGACCCCAACCCATATCGATGGCATGGCGACAGGCTATCGACCCAATGAGGCAAGGGAAGACAATTATGTTCTTGCCGTTGTCGCAGCGCTCATCGTCGCGACGGTGGCGATCTTTTTCGCAGGTGCAACCTACCGAGGCGGCCTGAAGTACCTGGTCCTGCAGCTTTCGGGCAACGAGACGGAAGCCTCCGTGCTGTTCGTCGATGTTTTTGAGCCTGCGGGTTCAGAAGAGGGCGGCAAAAGGGTCCTGTCGCTGAACACAAACCTGATGGCCGACCTTTTCAATGTGTCGGTTGAGTATGTCGATCAGGACGGGCGGCAGGTCGCAAACTCCTTTCTCGCTTTGCAGGCCGGCAATCAGGTCGAGCCAGGGATGGACCTGCCCATTGTGTATTCGCGCTGGCGCACGGATCTTTTCCTTCCGATCTACCAGCTTCCTGGCTACCGGACGGACGCCCGCATTGCCGGTTTTTCGTCCGCAGTGATCGCGGTCAGCATTGTGAGTATCGGATGGACGATCGTACTTTGGCGCAGATTTCGGCGCAGCCGGCGACGTTAGAGCCCGGCGCGCTGGGCAATCCGCTCCACGGCAAGGCTCGGCGGGAGGTCGCCGGCGGCGACGTTTTTCTCTGTTTCGCCGATGTACGCCCGCAGGTCGGCATTTTCCGTCAGCCTTGATAGCGCCCGCTCGCGCAGCATGGCGCGCATCCAGCTTAAGTTCTGCTCGGCCCGGCGTCTTTGGAACAGGCCCGCAGCCTGATGCTTGCCGCGATGGTCGAGGATTGTCGTCCAAAGCGCCTCAAGGCCATCGCCGGTCAAACCGGACTGGGTTAGGACGGGAACGGTCCAAACCGGCGACGTGGGCGCGAGGATGTCGAGCGCGGCGCGGTAGTGTGCGGCGGCCTTTCGTGCCGCCTTCGCCAGGTCACCATCGGCTTTGTTGATCGTGATGATGTCGGCGATCTCGAGGACGCCTTTCTTGATGCCCTGCAGCTCGTCGCCTGCGCCTGGCAGCATCAAGACGGTGAACACGTCCACCATCCCGGCAACTTCGGTCTCCGATTGGCCGATACCCACCGTCTCGACGATCACGACGTCAAAGCCCGCCGCTTCGCACAACAGGATCGTCTCGCGGGATTTCGCGGTGACGCCGCCAAGCGTTCCAGCGGATGGCGAGGGGCGGATGAAGGCGCTTCGGTCTCCCGACAATTTGGCCATGCGGGTCTTGTCGCCCAGGATTGACCCACCCGTTCGGGTTGATGAGGGATCGACCGCAAGCACGGCGACCTTGTGGCCCTTTTCGATTAGCATTGAACCGAACCGGTCGATGGTGGTGGACTTGCCGACTCCCGGAACGCCGGTCATCCCAACGCGGATCGCGCCGCCGGTCTTCGGCAACACCGCTTCAATCAGCGCGCGTGCATCCGCGCGGTGATCGGCGCGGCGGGATTCGGCGAGCGTTATCGCCCGCGCAAGCGCTGCGCGGTCGCCGCTAATGAGCCGCTCCGCGAGGTCCTTGGGGCCTGTCGGTAGGCTACCGCTCACGGCTCCCAGATCATTCGGTTGAGAATGGCGCGGTTAAGCTCGTTGCCTTGCGGCATCCGTCCCTCGGTCCATAGCGGCACCGAATAGACGTAGGTGATGGCGCTGCCTTCGCGGCGGCAGACGGCCATCTGTGTCCAAGAGCCCGATCCGGCCTCGCACTGCATGGAGTTTCCGCCTGTCTCCCGGTAGCTCATGCCGACCCGCGCGCCACCGGGACCTGGCACGTCTTCGGATATGATCTGGACCTGCGCCACGTTGCCCTGTTCTCCCCGAAACCGCGCCATCTGCAACCCGGAAGGGCCAAAAGCCGCAAGCTGTCCAACAACACGGCCATCATCGGTGGCGTTCACCTGCTCGACCCGCGCGCCGTCAAGCGCCTGCGAAATCGCCTGTGCCGAGTAGGGCGTTGATTGATCCACAAGGCCGACGCCGGTTTCTGTCAGAGCAAGGCCAGGAACGGTGGTGGGTCGTAACGTTGGGGCTGGGCTCGAGCCGCCCGACCCCATGCAGCCCGCCAGCACAAGGGAGGCAAAAACCAGAACCACAGTCGGGATACGCACTACCATGTGGCGGACCATAACCGCAGCGGTGCCGCTCGCCCAGCCTTGTTCGCTCGGCTGTCGTGGAAAAGCCGTTCTTTCCCTCGTCCGGTCAGCTACTGGACGATCACCGCAGTCCCGCTGGCCGACACCATCAACATGCCGCCGCCGGACCCCATCTGCACCGATTCATAGTCGATATCGACGCCGATAATGGCGTTCGCCCCAATCGCTGCTGCGCGCTCTTGCATCTCTTGCATCGCGATGGACCGCGCCTTGGCCAGCTCCTTCTCATAGGCTGCAGACCGGCCGCCAACGATGTCGCGAATGCCAGCGAACAGGTCCTTGAAGATATTGGCACCAAGGATCGCTTCGCCGGTGACGATCCCTCGGTAATCGACGATGGATTTGTCCTGCAGCGATGAGGTCGTGGTGAGGAGCATGGCGAAGTCCTGCCTTGTGTGATGATTCGCGCCGCACGGCGCTCCGGTGCGCTGCATGTAGCACTCGGCGGACCGCGTGCAACGGTTTGTGTCAGCGCAAGGGGGGGATGATCGCTTGACTAGTTCGATATCAAACTATATATGGTTTGGCATCAAACTAAATGGAGTTGTCAGATGACCGATCACACCGACAAAAAGGACGGCCTACCGAATCCGCGTCGCCGGAAATTCATGCGTGTATTTGGCGGGGCGGGGGTCATCCTCGGCGCGACCGCACTTGGTGCCGGCACGTGGGTTACAACCCGCGATCCCGAGAGCGCACGCCTGCCCTGGCAGCAGGCAGGACAGGGAAATGATGTCCGAACCCGCGCCCTGTCTTATGCCGTTCTTGCGCCGAACGCGCACAACCGCCAGCCGTGGCTGGTCGACCTGTCCGAGCCGGACACGCTCACACTGTACTGTGACCTCGACCGCCGCCTTCCCGAAACCGATCCGTTCGACCGCCAGATCACGATTAGCCTTGGTTGTTTTCTCGAACTGTTTGCGATTGCGGCGGCGGAAGAAGGCTTCAGGTCTAACATCACCTTGTTCCCCGAGGGTGCGCCGCTGCCACGCCTCGATACCCGCCCCGTTGCCACGATCCAACTCCTTGAGGGTGCCGCCCAGCCAGACCTGCTGTTCGCACAGATCGTCAGGCGTCACACCAACAAGGAGCCCTATGACACCGCGCGTGCGGTTCCGGCAACGGATGTGGACGCCATCGTGGCAGCCGCCGCTGCGAGCGACGGTCTGACCTATGGTTCGACCCTCGAAGCGGAGAAGATCGCCCAGTTGCGTGACATCACATGGCGCGGCCACGAGATCGAGAGCTACACGCCTCGAACGCTGCAAGAAAGCATCGACCTCATGCGCATCGGCAAATCCGAAATTCTCGCAAATCCCGACGGGATCGATCTCGGCGGGGCGTTCTTTGAGGGACTGAACGCCGCCGGGCTTCTGACCCGCGAAGCGATTGCCGACACAAGTTCAACGGCGTTCGCGCAAGGCCTTCAGGCCTACAATGATCTCATTTTTTCGGCGATGGGCTATGTCTGGATTGTGTCCGACAGCGATAGCCGTGCCGAACAGATCGCATCCGGGCGCGCCTGGACGCGCATGCATCTGGAGGCGACCGCGCGGGGTGTCGACATGCACCCGCTTAGCCAGGCCCTGCAGGAATATGATGAGATGGCCGCTCTTTATGACGAAGCCAAACGGGCGCTTGGCGCGCGGCCAAACCAGACGGTGCAAATGCTCGGCAGGATCGGGTACGGTCCGGCGATCGAGGCCAGCCCCCGCTGGCCCGCGCAGACCCGCGTCCGGCAAGCCTGACCGTGAAAGTTCCGTAATGCCAGCCAAACCTGATGATCCCGACTTGTTTCGTCTGTTCACCGAAATCGGGATCATCAACCAGTTGGCCACAACCCTGTTCGAACGGTCGATGCCACATGGGCTGACCGTGGCGCAGTTTTCGCTCCTCAACCACCTGTCGAAACGCGACCCACAGCCGCCCCAGAAGATGGCCAACGCCTTTCAGGTGTCGAAGGGCACAATGACCTCGACTATCGGGCGGCTGGAAGGCAAAGGCTTTGTCGAAGTAACGCCGAACCCGAAGGACGGGCGCGGGAAATTCGTCGGGATTACCGAAGCTGGCCGCGCTGCCCGTGAGGAAGCGCTCCAAGCCGCAGCACCGCATTTTGCATGGCTCGGGGAGCGCATTGAAGGCGCGCATGCTGCGCAACTGATCGAGGACCTGACTGCGATCCGTGCGCTTCTCGATGCCCAGCGGGATGGGTGAGCGCGCGGGTTTCAACGCCAGAGGAGCAAACTCGTCATCGCCGTATCCCCGATCGTCACCCTCGGGCTTGTCCCGAGGGTCTATACCTCACTCGCTGAACCCTGAAATGCCGTTACGCGCGCATGGACCCCCGCCACACGGGCGAGGGTGACGCCTTTGGAAAGCCAAGCGTTTTGTGGGATATGATCGCGGTTCTCTACTCCGCCGCTTGCTGGGCGTAGCCCAACGCGCCGTTGAGCTTTTCAAGCAGATCGACCGCCGCTTCGGCGATGACCGTACCCGGCGGGAAGATGGCAGAAGCGCCTGCGTCCATCAGCGTGTCGAAATCCTGCGGCGGGATCACGCCGCCCACCACGATCATGATGTCCTCGCGGCCCTCTGCGGCCAGCGCAGCCTTCAGCGATGGAACCAGCGTCAGATGGCCCGCCGCGAGCGACGAAACGCCGACGATGTGCACATCGTTTTCGACGGCCTGCCGCGCCGCTTCTTCCGGGGTTGCGAACAGTGGGCCGATATCCACGTCAAACCCGATATCGGCAAAGGCGGATGCGATGACCTTCTGGCCCCGATCGTGGCCGTCCTGGCCCATCTTCGCCACGAGAATACGGGGCCGTCGCCCATCGGCTTCCTCGAAGGCATCGGTCATCGCCAAAGCCTTCTGGATCGCGTCGCTCATCGCCCCAGCCTCACGCTTGTAAACACCTGAAATCGCCTTGATCTCGGCCCGGTGACGGTCGAACACTTGCTCCATCGCAGCAGAAATCTCGCCGACCGTCGCGCCTGCGCGTGCCGCATCGACCGACAGCGCGAGCAGATTGCCATCGGCGGCTGCCCCGTTGGTGAGCGCGTTGAGCGCGCTCTCCACCGCGGAAGCATCGCGTTCCGCCCGCAGCCGCTCCAACTTGTCGAGCTGCTCGGCGCGCACGGCGGCGTTGTCGACCTTGAGAATATCGATGGGTTGTTCCCGGTCGGGTTTGTAGCAGTTCACCCCGACGATGGCCTGCCGCCCGCTGTCGATACGCGCCTGGGTCTTGGCCGCCGCTTCCTCAATGCGCATCTTCGGGATGCCCTCTTCGATGGCTTTCGCCATCCCGCCAAGCTCTTCGATTTCGCTGATGTGTTCCATGGCGCGGGCGGCGAGGTCGGCGGTGAGCCGCTCCACAAAGTAAGAGCCGCCCCACGGGTCGATCACCCGCGTGGTGCCGCTCTCCTGTTGCAGGAAAAGCTGCGTGTTGCGTGCGATCCGGGCCGAGAAATCAGTCGGCAGCGCCAGCGCTTCGTCAAGCGCGTTGGTGTGCAGGCTCTGCGTATGGCCCTGCGTCGCCGCCATCGCCTCGATGCAGGTGCGGATGACGTTGTTGTAGACGTCCTGCGCGGTCAGCGACCAGCCGGACGTCTGCGAGTGGGTCCGCAGGGCGGTCGATTTGGCGTTCTTCGGCGCAAACTCGTCGCTCATGAGCTTCGACCACAGAAGCCGTGCCGCGCGCAGCTTGGCGACCTCCATGAAGAAGTTCGTGCCGATCGCCCAGAAGAAGGACAGCCGGGGCGCAAAGGTATCGATATCAAGCCCCGCGCCGACCCCGCGCCGCGCATATTCGATGCCATCGGCCAACGTGTACGCAAGCTCAAGGTCCGCCGTCGCACCCGCTTCCTGCATGTGGTAGCCGGATATCGAAATGGAGTTGAACTTCGGCATGTTGGCCGAGGTATAGCCGAAGATGTCGGAGATGATGCGCATCGAAGGCGAGGGCGGATAGATGTAGGTGTTGCGGACCATGAACTCCTTGAGGATGTCGTTCTGGATGGTCCCGGCCAGCTTGTCCGGCGATACGCCCTGTTCCTCCGCCGCCACAATGTAGAGTGCCATGACGGGCAGGACCGCGCCGTTCATGGTCATCGACACGCTCATCTCGTCGAGCGGGATGCCGTCGAATAGCTGGCGCATGTCCAGAATCGAGTCTATGGCGACCCCGGCCATCCCGACGTCGCCCGAAACCCTCGAATGGTCGCTGTCATAGCCACGGTGGGTGGCAAGGTCGAACGCCACCGAAAGGCCCTTCTGACCGGCGGCGAGGTTGCGGCGGTAGAAGGCGTTCGAATCCGCTGCGGTCGAGAAACCCGCATACTGCCGGACCGTCCAGGGCCTCTGTACATACATGGTGGGGTAGGGACCGCGCAGATAAGGCGCGACGCCCGGCAACGAGGTGACATGGTCGAGGTCTTCGCGGTCGCCGGCACCATAGCTGCGCTGCACGGCAATGCCTTCCGGTGTTTCCCATGCTTGCGCTCGGTCAGCGGGATCGGGCTGCAAAACGGACGAGCCGGCGCCTGTGAAATCAGGCTTCGGCAGGCTGGCAAAATCCGGAAGCTTGCTCATGCGGAACCCTCGTCAACGCTTACGGACGGCTCAAGCGGCACAACCGGGAGCGGCTCACAATAGGTTGCAAGATCGTCCTTCAGAGGCTCGGCAGACCGCTCAACCGCTTCGACCTCCACCGGATATTCGGTCTGAAGCTGATAGATCGTGGAGCCGGTGAGCTTGCGCGCGCCCGATGCAATCTCCTGCGCCCGCGCTGCCTGTGCTTCTGCCACGGCGCGCTGGATATGGCCCGACACGAGCGCTTCAACCACCCCGCCTTGCGCTTCGATCGACTGGAAGAACGCCCACGCCTTCTCGCAGAGCGCCTGCGTATAGGCTTCATGCAGGCCTGAACCGGCGGCCGGGTCATCGACTTGATACAGATGGCTTTCAGACATCAAAACCAATTGCGTGTTCCGCGCCGTCCGCCGCGCGAAGGCGTCGGGGTACCCCAAACCCTGCGAGAAGGGCAGGGCGGTGATGATGTCGGCCCCTCCGATGGCGGCAGCAAAGGTGGCGGTGGTCGCCCGCAGCATGTTCACATGGGCATCGCGCCTCGTGAGCATCCGCCCGCTGGTCTCGGCCGCGATGGTCGCGCGGGTGGGCGGAAGGCCCGCCGCTTCAAGGAGCTTGGCGTGCAGAAGCCGCAATGCGCGTAGCTTGGCGACGCCCGCAAACTGGTCGGCATCGACCGCGACGCCCAAAAGGGTGTTTTCCGCTTGAAAGGACGGATCACCGCCGCTCTTGAGCATGAACACGAAGCTTGCCAGCACGAAGCCCAATTCCTGGGCGTCGGTTCCGCCTGCCCGATGCACAACGCGCCCGTCTGCGCGGTAGATGGTGCCACCAAAGCCGTGTGAAGCCAGCTCCTCGAGGTGCTTCGACTGCGCCTCTTGCGTTGTCTCCGGCGAGCCGCGCAAACCCCCAGTTGCTGCCAAAAGGCTTGGCGCATCGAGGCCGAAATCGACCGTAATCGATCTGTTTGGCGGTGTTGAAGCCGCAAGCTCTGACGCGAGATGACGCGCGCCACGAATGCGCGCCGGCCCCGGCTCAAAGCTGATGCGCACAGCGTCCACCAGAACGCCGTCGAGAAGGGTGCCAAGCGCGTCGCTTTTGATCCCGTAACCGAGCGCGCCCGGCGCGCCTTGCGCCGATAACAACAGACCCGTGGCGCCGCCTTCAAGCTCGGCCATGAGCTGGTCCGCCGCCTTTGCAGGGTCTGGGTGGTCGATGCGCTGGCTGATCACCCAAGGCGTTCCGCCGCCGCGCAACGGCAGCGCCGCCGCATCGCTGGGCGGATAGAGCGGATCGAGCTGGATGCCTTCGTCGGTCGTGCTTTGAAGCGCGTCGAGCGGCGCGCCCTTCAACGCCTTGCCGGCCAGCGCCTGCCAGCGCTCAAAAGCCGCTTCCTGAAATCCTGTGGCATGCATGCGAACACCGTACGCTCATTTCGCTCCCGCAGCATTGTTTTACGCGCCAAGCGCGGGAAGCAAAAGGTGTTCAGTCGCCAAGACCGCTAAGCCTTTGGGATCAGGCGTTTCTCAGGGCACCGGCTGCGTCGTGGTTAAGTGAGGTCGACGCAGCCGGTGCCATGAGTGCGGAAAAGCTATTTAATAAACAGCATCTCCTGGAAAGTTGGCAGCGGCCACAGATCGTCGGCGACGAGCCCTTCCAGCTCGTCAACGATCGCCCGGATGGCGACCATCTGGGGCAGCACCTGGTCTTTGATGAACAGGCAATGGGCCACGGTGTCCCCCTGATCGTGCTCGGCGTCTTTCAGGCTCTGAAGCTTGTCGATGCCTGCCTGCAGGTCGGCGATCAGGGTCGTGATCTTCTGCAAGGTCTCCGAGTCGGTCTCGATCCCAACCGCTTTGAGGTTGGCCAAGCTTAATGCCAACTCGCCTTGGTAGCGAATGGCCGCCGGGAACACGATCGTCTTGGCCATCTCGACCACAAGGTTTGATTCGACGTTCACCGAGGCGATGTACTGCTCGGCATAGACCTCATAACGCGAATGCAGTTCACGCTCGGACAGCACATTGTATTTCGAGAAGAGCGCCTTGTAAGTCTCGTCAAGCAACACCGGCAAGGCGTCCGCCGTGGTCTTGAGGTTGGGCAGCCCGCGGCTCGCCGCCTCTTCGTGCCAGGCGTCGGAGTAGCCATCGCCGTTGAACACCACAGTCGAGCATTCCGCCCAGACCTTCTTGATATAGCCCTCGACCGCTGCGCCGAGCTTCTCCGCGCTGCTGGTGTCGGCCCCTTCGAGATAGGTCGCCGCTTCATCAAGCGCTTCGGCCATGATCGTGTTCATCGCGACCATTGGCCCGGCAATCGACTGGTTTGAGCCCACCGCGCGGAACTCGAAGCGGTTACCGGTGAACGCCATCGGGCTGGTACGGTTGCGGTCGCCCGAGTGCTTGGGGATCGTCGGAATGACATCGACCCCGAGGCTCAGCGTGCTCTTCTTCGACGAAACCTCGCTACCGTTGACGATCGATTCGAAAACTTCGTTGAGTTCATCACCCAGGAATACCGAGAGGATCGCCGGCGGCGCTTCGTTCGCGCCCAGGCGGTGATCGTTCGATGCTGAAGCGACGACGGCCCGCAAAAGCTTGGCGTGTTTGAAGACCGCGCTGATCATGGCCGTACAGAAGACGAGGAACTGCGCATTCTCCGCCGGCGTATCGCCCGGGTCGAACAAGTTTCCGGCCGTTGCCGAGCCCATCGAGAAGTTGACGTGCTTGCCCGAGCCGTTGACCCCGGCAAACGGCTTCTCGTGCATCAGGCAGGCCATGCCGTATTTGCCCGCTACCTTTTTCAACGTCGTCATGATCATCTGCTGATGGTCGGTCGCGATGTTGGCGTATTCAAACACCGGCGCGATCTCGAACTGACCGGGCGCAACTTCGTTGTGGCGGGTTTTTGTCGGGATGCCGAGCTTGAAGCATTCGCGCTCCACCTCGAACATGAACGACTGAACCCGCTCCGGAATGGCGCCAAAGTAATGATCATCAAACTCCTGACCCTTGGGTGGCGGGCACCCAAACAGCGTCCGTCCACACGCTAGAAGGTCCGGCCGGGCGTAGAAGAAGTTGTTGTCGACCAGAAAATACTCCTGTTCCGCGCCAGCGGTGGCCGAGACAAACGGCCCATCAGTACCGAAGAACGTCAGAACGCGCTGCGCCTGTTCATTGAGCGACTGCATGGACCGAAGCACGGGGGTCTTCTTGTCCAGCGCCTCGCCGGTCCACGAAACGAAGGCCGTGGGGATGCAAAGCGTTGTCCCGTTGGGGTTTTCGATGATGAAAGCCGGGCTTGTGACGTCCCAGATGGTGTAGCCGCGCGCCTCAAACGTCTGCCGGATGCCACCGTTCGGGAACGATGATCCGTCGGGTTCGCCTTGAATAAGCGCACTGCCGGAGAAGGTGGCGATGGTGCCGCCATCGCCATCGGGATCGAAAAAAGAGTCATGTTTTTCGGCAGTCAGCCCCGTCAGCGGGTAAAAAACGTGCGCATAGTGCGTGGCGCCCTTCGACAGCGCCCAGGTCTTCATCGCTTCGGCGACAGCGTCAGCGGTCGAGCTGTCCAGTGCCTCACCCGAAGTGATCGTTTTCTTCAAGGATTTGAAAACAGCCTTCGGTAGGCGCTGTGCCATCTCATTGAGAGAAAACACATTTTGGCCCCAAACGCTGCTTGTTGGACTATGTTCATAATCAATGGCTGCCTCGTAGGCTTTCGCGGTTGCAATTGAACTGATGGCGCTTAGCCGGGCTGCGTTTCCACTCATATTGGCGGTCCTTCGCGGTGCGGGGGAGGGCTGGCATTGAAAGCCAGCCGCGGGGGAGTCCCGTCACGCCTTGCAAGGCGGATGCCAGCTGAAACGACAAAAAATGAGCCGGCAAAGCCGGCGCGCCCAGTTGCAAAATCGCACTGGCAATTGAGGTGATGCCCGTGCATCAGGTCACCTCGGAAATCGGCACTAGGAGGATGCGTTGCTTCTCGCAGTCAGCATATGCGTCGCGACCATTGCAGGCGTTTTGGCCATCTACCTTGCGGCTCGGTCAGCCATGCGCCCGAAGACCGATGCCGATACCAACGATCTGGCGGGGTCGATCCTGTTCCGTATCGCGGCTCTCCATGGCCTGGTGCTCGCGCTTGTGTTTGCTGCCGAAGTTGCGGAGTATCAGCAGATCGAATTCGAGGTAGCGACGGAAGCGAACGCGGTGTCCGACCTATTCTACGATATGGATCGGTATGGCGCAGGGGAAATTGCATCGACGGTGGCGGCGAGCTTGCGCTCCTATCTGGACCTTGCGACCGGTGCGGAGTGGAGCCGGCTCGGCGAAGAGCTAAGCCTGCTCGATGCCGCATGGGAGGAGTGGGGGAACGTGTACGCGGCGGTCCTCGATCTCGAGCCCGTAAACGGTCGGCAGGAAGCTCTCCGCGACAACATGCTTGCCAATATCGGTATCGTCGCCGAAAAGCGCGACCTTCGAGAGTTCCATGCGCAATCTGGACTGGGCTATCTGTTCTGGTCGGCAGCCGTGTTGGGGGTCGCGATGGTTGCGGCGGGATATTTCATCTACCCGCCATCGAAAGACACGATCATTCTGCTTTCCATGTTCGCGACCTATACAGGGTTCATCCTTTTCACCATCACCGCCATGTCCAACCCGTTCAGCGAACCGGCAGCGATCCAACCAACGCTGTTGCTCGACCTGTCGGTGGAGCTCAATGCGATTGGGGCGGCTCAGTAGGCGCCGAACGGACGCGGCTTCGTCGGCATAGTATCGGCATAGGCAGCCAACACGCCGATGAGCGCGTAGCCGTCCGAGGCCGGAGACGCCATCGGCAGACCGCCTCTGGCGCTTTGCCCGACGACCTGCAAAACTCAACATCAACCAATCGTCAAACGCTCGGGGGATGCGCATGACGGATATTCTTTTTCTCGCGTTCGTCTTTCTGATCGCGGGCGTTGTCGCCGTGCCCATCGCCTCGCGGCTCGGTCTGGGCTCGGTCCTGGGCTACCTGATCGCGGGCATCGTGATTTCGCCGCTGCTGGCCCTGTTCAACGTCGACGTGATCGCCATCCAGCATTTCGCTGAATTCGGCGTGGTCATGATGCTGTTTCTGGTGGGGCTGGAGCTTGAGCCTAAAATGCTCTGGGCCATGCGCAATCGGCTTCTCGGCCTTGGTGGTGGGCAGGTGGCGGTGACGGCATTGCTGATTGCTGCGGCGGCCATGGTGCTCGGTCAACCTTGGACGGTTGCGCTGGCCATCGGGTTTGTCTTTGCGCTCTCCTCTACCGCGATCGTCGTCCAGACGCTCAACGAGAAAGGTCTGATGAAGAGCGACGGCGGGGGATCGAGCTTTTCGGTCCTCCTGTTCCAGGACATCGCCGTCATTCCGATGCTCGCGCTGCTGCCTCTGCTTGCTTTGCCCGAGCTTATGGACGCGGCAAGCGGCGCCGTGGCGCATGCGGGCGACGCACTTCAGGCGATATCGGAAAAAGCCGGTGATGCCGCTCATACTTCCGATGATGCCCATGGCGATGATCACGGCTCTTCCATGAGCCTTGTCGATGGGCTTCTTGGCTGGCAGGCAGCCATTGTCACGCTCGCCGCTATCGCCTTTGTGGTGCTGGGCGGAAGCGTCCTCACACGCCCGCTTTTTCGCTTCATCGCCGTCGCGCAGCTGCGCGAACTGTTCACCGCGACCGCCTTGATGATGGTCGTTGGTATTGCGCTGCTGATGTCGCTGGTCGGCCTGTCGCCGGCGCTCGGAACCTTCCTTGCCGGCGTTGTGCTGGCTAACAGCGAATACCGGCACGAGCTGGAATCGAACATCGATCCCTTCAAGGGCCTGCTGCTCGGCCTGTTCTTCATGACCGTTGGGGCTGGCATCGATTTCGAGCTGCTGTTTGGCAACATCGCATCCATCCTCGCGCTGACGGCGGGCGTCATCGCGGCCAAGGTCGCCGTTTTGTATGGCCTCGCAGTCATCTTCAAAATCCATGGTGCGGACCGCTGGCTGTTCGCCCTTGGTCTGGCGCAGGCAGGCGAGTTCGGGTTCGTCCTGCTGTCCTTCACCGTTGCGAACGCCGTTATCCCCGGCGCGCTGGCCGATCAGCTCCTTCTGGTCGTTGCACTGTCGATGCTGCTGACGCCGTTGCTGTTCATTCTCTACGAACAGGTGATCGCCCCACGCTACGACCAAGCCCAGGTGCGCGAGCAGGACGAGATCGATCAGCAAAGCCCGATCATCATCGCCGGTCGGGGCCGGGTTGGCGGGATCGTTGATCGCATGTTGCAGGCCGCGGGCTATGAACCCACGGTGATCGATTTCTCATCCAAGCAGATCGACAATATGAGCAAGTTTGGCGTCAGCCTGTTTTTCGGCGATGCCACGCGCCCCGATCTGTTAGCGGCAGCGGGAATCGCCGAGGCCAAGCTTCTGGTCGTTGCCATCGACGATAAGGAGCAGATTACCGAGCTGGTCCGCTACGCGATCCATAACTACCCGAACCTGCACGTTATGGCGCGCGCGATTGACCGTGATCATGTCTACCATCTGTATGCCACCGGCTGCCGCGACATCATCCGCGAGACCTATGACGGCTCGGTGCGTATGGGCCGATCCGCGTTCGAGGCGCTGGGCCATTCACATGCCAACGCGCAGGCCATGGCCGACGCCTTTGAAGAGATGGACCGCAAGGCGATGATTTCGGTCGCTGACGCCTACGATCTTGAAATTCCGCCGACGGAGAACGAGGCCTATCTGGCCCGCATCCGCGAGGTATTGGGTCCATGGCAGGCTGAACTGGGCGAAACGATGCGCGCCATTGCCGCCCGCAAGCCGCCCGATCAGTCCGCGCCAGACGTCGAGGTGAAATCGGCTGGGCGACCGGCGGACCGCTAAGCACGGCGGCATAGGCGTTATTTGAGGCAGCCGGTCTAATCGAACTTCAAGAGCTCGGCGAGGGACCCTCTCCTGCTATCTACAGAGGCCTAAACCTCTGGAGCCATACCGTGAAAGCAGCGCCCTAAGGAGCATCAACGCATGCACCACCGATCGCGGGAACGCCGACCGGACGTCATGCGCGAAAACCGGTTTCATTCTTAACGAAGGTCTAACCTACCGTATGCGTAAATATGCGTGTCGCCCACGTCATCTCCTTACGGTTTAGGTTTCGCCATGTTTCACAACGTCAATATCTCCACGCGCGTCATCGCGGCCTTTATCTCGCTGGTCGCAGTCACGGCGATCGTTGCCGGCTACAGCGTCTGGAAAGTTGAGGGTCTGAGGTCGAACCTTGCAACCGTCAACGAACGCAACAGCGTCATGCAGCGCTATGCGATCAACTTTCGCGGCAGTGTGCACGATCGGGCGATCTCCGTTCGGGACGTCGTTTTGGCGGAAGACCAGGCGGGCGTCGATAAGGCGCTCCAGGAAATCCAGGACCTCAAAGCCTTCTACGCAGACTCGGCCACATCCATGGATGGGATGTTCGGAACATTGACGGACATCACCGATCGCGAACGGGCGATCCTGCGTTCGATCCAGGAGATCGAAGCAATCACTGTTCCCCTTTACGAAGAAGTCGTCAGGCTTCAGCTCGCCGGGCAGGCTGCCGAAGCACGCACGCTTCTGATGACACAAGCGAGCCCGAATTTTTCGGAGTGGCTTGGCCGGATCAACCAGTTCATCGATCTGCAGGAAGCCAACAACCAAGCCATTGCCGCCTCAGTGACGGCCACCGTGAACTCCTTCACCGCTATCGTCATCGGTATCCTGGTGCTCGGTGGGGTCCTGTCGCTTGCTATGGGCATCTGGTGCGCGGCGGCCCTTCGACCTCTCAAGCCGCTGACCGAAAAGATGCAGCTGGTCGCTGATGGCAATCTTGAGACCGATATTCCGTGTCCAAAAGGCGAAAATGAAGTGGCTGATATGGCCAAGGCACTTCAGTTCTTCCGGGAGAACCTCAAGCGCACCAAATCCATGGAAGCGGAGAACGACAAGCGCACCGCCGAGATGGAAGCCGACAAGCGGCGCTCCATGAATGAGCTGGCGGACGGCTTCGAAACAAGCGTCGAGCATGTTGTGGCTTCTGTATCGCAAGCGGCGCAAACCATGGTCGCGCTCGCAGATACCTTGAGCCAAGCGGCCAAATCGGCAGGCGACCGCTCGGCTGAGGTCGCTGCGGCCTCGCAGGAGGCGACCGGCAATGTTCAAACCGTTGCCGCCGCAAGTGAAGAGATGACCAACTCGCTCGCCGAAGTCTCCGAGCGCGTGAGCCAATCGGCTGAAATGACCGATGGCGCAGCCCGGCGCACCGTCACCACGACCGAGACGGTTTCGAAGCTGTCATCGAGTGCGCAAACCATTGGTGATGTTATCTCGATGATTTCGGACATCGCCGAACAGACCAACCTGCTGGCGCTCAACGCCACGATTGAAGCGGCGCGTGCCGGGGAAGCCGGGAAGGGCTTCGCTGTCGTGGCGAGCGAAGTGAAGGGTCTTGCGAGCCAGACGGCCAAGGCAACGGAGCAGATTTCCGCTCAGATCACCGGCATGCAGGCCGACACAACCGCTGTTGTCGATGCGATTGGCGAGATCGGCGGTATGATTGAGGAACTCAACACCGGCTCGGCGTCCATCGCCGCGGCGGTCGAAGAGCAGCACTCGTCCACCCAGGAGATCGCGCGCAACACGCAGCACGCAGCCGACGGGACACAGCAAGTCACCGCAAACATCGGCGAAGTCTCCAACGCGATCGCTGAGACCGAACAGACGGCAAGTCAGGTCAAAGCTGCGTCATCGGAACTTGCTTCGGAAGCTGAACGCCTTCGC
The DNA here is from genome assembly GCA_039024915.1 of Pseudomonadota bacterium. Taxonomy (NCBI): domain Bacteria; kingdom Pseudomonadati; phylum Pseudomonadota; species Pseudomonadota bacterium. The sequence goes on along the minus strand of JBCCPK010000003.1, from coordinate 350,429 downwards.
AGCAGCGTTCGGGAGTTCCTGGGCACCGTTCGCGCAGCCTGAGCCACCCAGCTGCCTTGGCCTGCATGCATCGACTGAAAACCCACCGGTATTGGCGCCCCCAAAACGGTGGGTTTTGAGGCTGTTCAATCGCGCCGCATCATGGGTCTGATATCCCGCTGCGTAACGCAGATAATTCCAGGACCACGATTTCAGGAGGCACACCAAAGCGTATCGGTGCGATGGAACAGCCAAGACCACCCGATACGACTAGGTGTGCGTCGTCACCATTGTGCGCTTTCTCCACGATATGGCCATAGGCATATCGATTGCCGAACCGGGACGGAACAACCGGCGAGTAACCAAACAACCGGACCTGACCACCGTGGGTGTGACCGGAAACTGTCAAGGGCACTCGACGAGCGACCTTGAGCACTTCAGGAAAGATGTCGGGTTCATGTGCCATCAGAATAACGGGGGCATCATCACCGACCGTGTTGAGCGTTGCCGCCAAGTCGTCGACCCCGGATCGACCAGCACGCAAGAAGCGTCTTGGCCCAAGAAGAGCTTGCTGATCACCCAATCCGGCGACCCAAAAAGGTTTTTTTGCCTTTGTGATCCGTACAGCATGGTTCTCCAGCACCGAAATTCCGACCTCTTGGAGTGCAAGTTGGCCTGATACAGGGCCGCTTGCTCGGCGCTGCGCCTCTCGATCCTCCCACCAGTCATGATTGCCCAAGACCGCAAAACGACCCAAGGGGGCCTTCAGGCCTGCTAGGATGTTGGCCCACTGCTGATCCGGAACCGACGAGGTCATCAGGTAGGGCATGCCGGTCGCATAGTCCCCAAGCAGGAGTACCAAATCTGGTTCCAGCGCATTTGCCTGCTCGACGAGCAGCTCGATCCTCGCTTTGCCCATCCAGGGATTACAAGCGTGGAGGTCAGCCAAAAGCACCATCCGGATGGGAGGCCCGCTGACCCATGTGGGTATGGAAAGCGCATACCGTGTAATGGAAAAGGCTCTTCGGCCTGTGAGATTCAACGAGAACAACACACCTCACAACGCCATGGTGATAGAATGAGGCCTGATAAGATGGGTCGTAAGGTCAATCCAGTGCGGTCGTCGAACGTGCCGCGGGTGGCACGGAACTATTGGCGTTTTTTAGGCTAGGTATGAAGGACACCAGTAGGTCGTCCAAAGCAATACGAAACTGTCACGACAAAAGGCGATCAAGTAACTCAATGAGGCCTCGTTGAGTTTCCGGATCCGTCGCTGTTCTGGGCATCGTCTTTTCGCGGCGATTGGCGACAAAGATGCCTGTGCTTCCGCCGAAGGCCGAAGGGTCGGCTGCCTCCACAATCTTCACTGCTTGTTTGCTGGCGGGGCTAAACAACAGTGGTGCGAGCCAAGCAATGAAGGTGGGCATCCCCGAATTGCCTCCCGTTGTCATTGGGGATTTGGTCGCACCGGGATCGATCGCGCGGATCAGGATGTTGTCAGCCTTCAACTCTTCAGCGAGCGCATCCGCGAGTGCGGTAACGGCTAACTTGCTTTGAGCGTACGTGCTCATCAAACCACCGACGCTTTCGGGATTGACGAGGCTGCCCAGCTCAAGGGCTTTAGGCCTGAAAACTGCGCTGGAGGCGAAGTTGACGACCATGGCAGGCGTTTGCTCTGTGGTGCGCGCCATCTTTTGCTTAAGTGCTTTGATCAGCTGATAGGGCGCCAGCGTGTTGACAGCGAAATGCGATTCCAGACCCCGCGAGTTGAGAATCTTCTTGGATGTTAAGATGCCGGCATTGTTGTAGAGGGCCCTTACTTTGCCCGGCAATGCGTTGATCCGCTCCCCCGCCTCAGCAATCTGGGCGGTCTCCATAAGATCAGCGATGACAATCTCCACTTGAGCGCTCGGATAGTCAGCTTTGATCTGGTCCCGCTGCAAGTCAGCCTCTTCGAGCGTCCGGTTCACAAAAACCATTGCGTCGCCGCGAGAGGCGAGCAATTTGACAATCTCGCTCGCTATGCCGCCGGTCGATCCAGTGATCACGGTCCAGCTTACATCCGCCTGTGTCATTTGGTACACCGATCCAATCGCACGATAGTTGTGCAGATACATAGTGTAATCGTATACTAATTAGAAGCGAAATCGAACCCATGTCTGGCTCAGCTGCACAGGCCATCTGCCAGTTTATCCCGCCATTCATGCGTTTTCTGCGCGATGGCCTTGCGGAAGTGCACATGTCGCCTGCGCGTTTCCAGATCTTGCAGACGCTTCGGTACGAGGACGCGCTTTCCATGATCCAGTTGGCGGACCGTTTGTCGGTAACCAAGCGAAACGTGACGGCTCTTGTCGATGGACTTGAAAAAGATGAGCTGGCCGTCCGGACTCCGCACCCCACCGACCGGCGCTCAACGCTTGTCAAGCTCACCCCAGCCGGTGAGGTGGCGTTCGCTGCGGCGGCTGAGATTCAGCAAAAGCACCTGAGCAAACTGCTCACGAGATTGGACGAACACCAGCAGCGCGAGGTGGCGAAAGCGCTCAACGAACTAACCGGTGTGCTGTCGGCCAAGCCCCGGAGTGGCATAAACCGGGCTGGATCGATTGAGTGACGTGACGGCCGACTGGTCTTCTGATACGTCGATCAACGTTCGACAAAGCCTTGGCTCGTCGGCGCTATAGCCCCAAGAATGTTTGATTTCAGCACAGTATCAGGACCTCTCCCTTGCCCCTTAAGGCGCTGCTCCAGGCCCAACTCTCCGTGGCCCCGATGATGGACTGGACGGATCGCCACTGCCGGTTTTTTCACCGGCAAATGTCGGCGCGCGCTGTCCTCTATACGGAAATGGTCACGGCCGATGCGGTGATCCACGGCGATCGCGACCGTCTGCTGGGCTTTGACGCTGCCGAGCACCCGGTGGTGCTTCAGCTTGGCGGCTCGGACCCCGACAAACTGGCACAGGCCGCGCGGATTGGAGCCGACCGGGGCTATGACGCGATCAACCTCAATGTCGGTTGCCCCTCCGACCGGGTTCAGTCGGGCACATTCGGCGCGTGCCTGATGCGCGATCCTGACCATGTCGCACGGCTTGTCGGGGCGATGAAGGATGCCGTCGACGTCGATGTGACGGTCAAATGCCGTATCGGTGTTGATGATCAGGACCCCGCGCAGGTTTTGCCCGCCTTTATCGCGGCCCAACGCCGGGCGGGGGTTGATGCGATCCTTATCCACGCCCGCAAGGCCTGGCTGGAGGGGCTCAGCCCAAAAGAGAACCGCGATATCCCGCCGCTCGACTATGACCTTGTCGTGCGCATGAAAGCCGAGAACCCCGATTTGTGGATGGGGATCAACGGCGGCATCGACAGCCTTGACGCGGCGCAGGCGCTCCTCGACCGCGGGATGGACGAGGTCATGATCGGCCGCGCTGCTTACCAGAAGCCGGCCGATATTCTGCTTGCCGCCGACCGGCGCCTGTTTGACGCGACACAAACGGCCGATGGGTCGGCCATAAGGGCGGGCGTCGGCTTTACAAATTCTGACAAATACTCCGGCAAGTCGCGCGCGGACGTCGTGGAGGCGATGCTACCCTACTGCGAGCGCCATCTGGCCTCCGGCGGGCGGCTCAATCAGGTGACCCGGCACATGATCGGTCTGTTTGCCGGCCGACCGGGTGGCCGGCGCTGGCGCCAGGTGCTGAGCCAGCGTGCGCACTTGCCTGGAGCAGGGCCGGAGGTCTTGCGCGATGCCCTTGCCGAGACGCAGAGGCAGGCCGAAGCGGGGGGACCGTCCCGCGCAAACGCCGCTTAAAGCCGTTCGCAGTCAGTGTGTTAGCTGAACTGATCCATGCCGGGGATGTTCGCGACGATCTGGCCGACCACGTCGTCGCCTGCCTTTTCGCGAGCAAAACCGACCACTTCAGACGCCACGCCCTGGATCTGATCCATGTCCAGCCCGGCACCCATCAACTCGCCCGCGGCCGCCATCAGCCCACCGCCTTCGCCGCCCATGAGGCCGCCTAGCGCACCGCCGATGCCGCCGCCGCCCATCAGGCCGCCGAGCGCACCGCCCAGACCGCCTGCAGAGTCAGCGCCCGCATCCGCCGCGCCCGACAGCAGCTCCTGCGCTCCGGGGATGGCACCCATCAGTTGCCCAACCGCGTCGGACGGGCCCTCCTTGTTGATGAAACCAAGGATAACGCCCACCGCCGTTTGCGCTAAACCCTCATCGATCCCCACAGCGTTCACAATACGCGCGATCAACTCATCCATGGTTCATCTCCTTCAAAGACCATTTTGGCCCTCTTAGCAGGGTTTGCTCAGCTCGCCACCCATTTTGGGCACCAACGGCCAAGTGAGTGGTGGGCAACCGATTGTCTGATTAGCCTAGCCTTGCATGCGGCATGGAAACTATGGTTCTGCAGACCGCACCCTTGCGCCAAAGACCCGGACAATCTGCGATGTACAAAGATGACGCCCTCTACCTCGGAACCGCTGGCACAGAGACTGGCGCCTTGCTGCCGCAATATCTCGCGCTCAAGCTCGCCAACCGCCACGGCCTGATCACCGGCGCGACGGGCACCGGCAAAACGGTGACTTTGCAGATCATGGCAGAAGGGTTTTCGCGCGCCGGGGTCCCTGTCTTCTGTGCGGACGTGAAGGGCGATTTGTCGGGTATCGCGGTCGCCGGAACAGAGAAGGATTTCCTCGAAGCCCGCGCCGAAACCATCGGCTTTGCCGACGCCTATGAGTACGAAGCGACGCCGACGATCTTCTGGGATTTGTTCGCCGAGAAGGGCCACCCGATCCGCACGACGATCTCGGAGATGGGGCCGCTGCTCCTCGCACGCCTGCTTGATCTGTCCGACGCACAGGAAGGCGCGCTAAACATCGCGTTCCGCATCGCCGACGAGGAGGGGATGATGCTCCTCGACCTCAAGGATTTGCGCGCGATGCTGCTGCACCTATCCGAGCGGCGCGAGGAAATCGCAGCAAAATATGGAAACATTTCAACTGCTTCCATCGGCGCGATCCAGCGACGCTTGCTGGTGCTCGAAGATCAGGGCGGCGCGAACTTCTTCGGCGAGCCGGCGCTTAAGGTGCAGGATTTCATGCGGACTGACACCTCGGGGCGCGGCCTTGTTTCGGTGCTCGCTGCCGACAAGCTGATGAACAATCCGCGCTTGTACGCGACGTTCCTCCTCTGGCTCCTGTCGGAACTGTTCGAGGAACTGCCCGAGGTCGGCAACCCCGACAAGCCGCGTTGCGTCTTCTTCTTCGATGAAGCGCATCTGTTGTTCGACGAAGCGCCACGTGCGCTGCTCGAACGGGTCGAGCAGGTCTGCCGCCTGATCCGCTCCAAGGGCGTGGGCGTCTATTTTGTCACGCAGAACCCGCTTGATGTGCCGGACGAGGTTCTCAGCCAGATCGGCAACCGCGTTCAACATGCTCTAAGGGCCTTCACCCCGCGCGATCAGCGGGCAGTGAAGGCGGCCGCCGAAACCTTCAGGCCTAACCCGGACCTCGATGCGTTCGAGGTGATCACCCAACTGGGCGTCGGCGAAGCGCTGGTTTCGACGCTCGAGAAGAAAGGCGTGCCCTCCATCGTGCAGCGCACACTTATCCGACCGCCATCCTCGCGGCTCGGCCCGCTGGAGGATGCCGAGCGCGCCCAGCTGATGAAAACCTCGGTTGTTTCAGGGCTGTACGACGAGCCGGTGGATCGCGAATCGGCTTACGAGATCCTCAAGAAGCGTGGCGAGGAGGCAGCTGAAGCCGAGGCGAGAGCACTGCGCGAGGAAGAGGAGCGGATCGCCCGCGAGAAGGAGGAGAAAGAGCGCGCCCGCCGCCGCGACGACTATGAAGACGATGATGAGTATGATGATCGGCGGAGCCGGAGCGGAAGCGGGCGCCGCACACGGTCGGGCTTCGATATCCCGGAGTTCGGCCCGCGCAGCCGCAACTATGACTACGGCGAACGCGACTCCCGACGGTCCGAACGGCGCAGTTCCTCCCGCTCGCGTTCATCCTCCTCTCGCCGCCGCCGCTCAACCCGTCAGAGCGGGCTGGAAGCGATGACCAAATCGATGATGCGATCCGCCGGGACCCAGATTGGCCGCGCGGTTATACGGGGGATCTTAGGCAGTTTGCGGCGGTAGGGTGGTCGGATAACCCGAGCCTGCTACCCGTTCCAGAAACGTTGCGTTCGGGCGCCCTGTCAGACAAAGACAACGTCAGCGCTTAGCCCAGATCGAACCTTGCTGCGGCTCACACCAATGTCTGGTATGTGCACGCATGATTGAGTTCGAGCCACGCGCCGTCGTGCTGCCATCCGGGAACGTGACCTACCTCGACGCAGGGGCGGGAAGCTCAGAGATCGTCGTGCTGCTCCACGGCGGAGGCCTGGACTGCGCTCGCTTGTCGTGGCGGCTTCTCATTCCAGAGCTTGCGAAGACCTGTCGAGTGCCTGCTCCGGACTGGCCCGGATATGGAGGGACCGATGCTTTCGGGCGGCCCTACACAATCTCCGACCTCGGCCAGTGGTTGATGGCGTTTCTCGACCATTTGGGGGTCGGACAGGCCTCGTTCGTCGGTATCTCGATGGGCGGCGGCGCGGCCCTCTGGTCTGCCATTAATCGTCCGGAGCGGGTGAAAGCGCTCGTGCCCGTCGGCTCGTTCGGGATCGCGGAACGAGCGCCCTACCATAGGCTGTCATACCTGCTAACCAAACTTCCTTTGAACGCTGTCTCCTATGCATTGCTGAGGCGCTACCCCGCTTTACTAAGGCGTTCCGTGGAAGCGCTTTTTTCCGATCCGAAAAGGGTCACGCCAGACTTGGTCGCCGAGGTTGCTGATGTGCTCAAGACTGCCGGAAGCGGAGCTGCGTTCACCCATTTTCAGCGCGGTGAAATGACGGTAACACGATTGCGGTCAGTTTTCGCAGAAGACCTAGGAATGATATCGCATCCAATCCTGTTTATTCATGGAAACAAGGATGCGCTTGTACCGATTGAGGAGGTAGAGGCTACGTTGAGCGGCCTCCAGAATGCCCATTTGGAAGCGATGGATGCTGGACACTGGCCGATGCGGGAACAGCCCCTGGCGTTCAATGAACTGGTTGTCTCGTTTCTCGGGCGCGCTGCCCGTGAGAGCAGACCTTCGGGCTAAGGTTGCATCAATCCGTTGGGGCCGCTCACCTACTGTCCAAATTCTTCAAACCCGCCTAAACGCCTTAGGCGGAGCTGCCTTTTCCGCCCCGGCGAGCGAATTCAACGATCGCGCACCCCAATGCGGCAGAATCCCAAACAGTGTGGGACTGGATGACGGCACGCCACCAGAGCTCCGCTTGACAGATCGTGGCCACTGCGCGCATGGAGAGGTACTGTTATAGTATAACGAATTGCAGGTGATTGCCGGTCGTTTGCGACAGCAGTCGCAGACAACCGGCAAATAATTGATGCGCGGGTGACGAGGATAAAATGTCTGATATTCCAACGACATACGACGAATGGCAGCACTGCATCACGGTCAAATGCAAGATCCCGCTCACCGCCGACTATGTCGCAGAGCGCATCGAAGCCCTGCAGGACATGAACGATTATCACACGCAGCGGTTCATCGAACGGTGGGGTGAAGCGCACCACAGCCGAACGCTGGGCTGGTTCCGCGAGGCATCCAAACAGCTGGCGCAATGAACGCGGGCGCACCGCTCCCCATCACGATCCTCAACGGTTTCCTCGGCGCAGGGAAAACCACGCTGCTGCAAAGTCTGCTCGTCCAGGCGCGCGACGTGGAGGATGTCCGGCTCGGCGTCATCATCAATGAGATGAGTGCGCTCGACGTCGATGGGCGCATCCTCGACACGACCGAAGTCCTGTCGATGAAGGATGCGCGGTTTGCCTCCATCCCGGCGGGCAGCATCAGTGGCGAGGCCGGGCTGGCGCAGTTTGCCGCCGCAATCGACAAGCTGCGCGACGCGGGCGTCACGCACATCATCATCGAAACATCTGGCAGCACCCACCCGTGGCCGCTTCTTGAGGCCATCCGGGCCAACAGGGCCGTGCAGCTTCACGGGTTCCTGTCGATCGTCGATACCGTCACGTTGACGCACGACCATGATAGCGGGCGGTCGATTGTGCCGGCGGCATCGAAGAACCTATCGGCGAACACCCGAGGGATCGAGAACCTGCTCGCCGAGCAGATCATGTTCGCCAACCGTATTCTCCTGAGCAAGATGGATCGCCTCTCACGCGAGCAGCTGCAGGCGGTGGGCGAGGCCATCCACCCCATCAATCCGGCGGCTGACATTCTGGGCATGCAATGGGGGAACGTGAAGCTTGCGGACGTCCTCGCCATGCCCGCCTACGACCATAACCGCGTGGCGAAGTTGGGCGCGGAGTTGACCGCGTGGGACCGGGAGCACGGCACCAGTTCGATGGCGGGTGCGGAGGACTACGCGATCGACAGCGTGGTCATCTCCGATCCGCGCCCGTTCCACCCACAGCGTCTGTGGGACGTCTACCACCACTTTTTGGGCGAGGGGATCTACCGCAGCAAAGGCTTTTTCTGGCTGCCGAGCCGTGACCGTTATCAGCTGTTGTGGAACCAGACGGGCGGCAGCGTCGGTCTTGGGATCATCAATTTCTGGAAGGTTGCCGCGCTTGAGGACGAAACCTTGGTGCTTCTGCCGGAGGAGCGCGAGGACATACGCCGGGGTCTTGCGGGGCTGTCGCCGGAGTTTGGTGACCGCCACTGCCACCTGACCGTGATCGGCGACCGCACGGGGCTCAAGACCTTCGTGGGCGCACTGGAAGCGTGCCTGTGCACCGATGAAGAGGTCGCGCAGTGGAAGGCAGGGCAGGTTTTCGAGGACCCCTGGCCCGAGGCGGGGTGAGACCAGGCGCGGTCGAGGCGTTTTGATCGATCCTTGTCTGGGCTGCCGCCCCGCAATGCTTGCCAACCCTAGCAGAACGTCGTGCGCGGTCTCGTGCATCCTGTCCAAACTCACAACATGCGTTGCAGCGCGCAAACACGCGCCGGCGTGACCGTGATCACATCGGCCTAAGTGCCCGGTCCATACACCCGCCCCTCAGTCGAAAACACCAAGACCTGAGAGACGACCATGACCAAAGTGACCCTCAAGACCAAGACCGCCGACGATGCAGTGATCGTGTTTAAAGATGCCAAGGACCTTTTCGAAGTCTTGGTTGACGGGCGCGATACGGTTGAAGAACTGCTGGCCGCAGCTGAAGCTGCAGCCGACGTCCACTTCGCCGCCTTTCTCGCCGCCTTTGAAGACGCGCTGGGCATCAGCGGTTTGGCGTCCGCCTACGCTTCGGGCGGCGTCGCGGGATTGACAGACGCCATCGAGAAGCTGGCAGGGGAGGGGGCGTTCAACGACCAGTTAAACGACGGGCTCGGCAAGCGCAGCAACGCCTTTTCCGATGCCCTGAATGCGGCTCTTTCAGATATGCCCGGATTGTCAGACTTTCTGGACGCAGGACCGGAGGGTGAAACGTTCGACCCCGCCGATTTTGCGCCGGGCGCGGGGCAAACCATAGGTCTTGCAGGTGCAGTTGTTGGTGGCGTCGCTTTGGGATTGGCCGGTGCGTGGGCTCTCGGCTTCACCGAACCCTATGAGAAGGCCGCCAAAAATGCGGTCAGCAACGCGGTGAACAACAATACGTTCAACAAGGACGTTAAATTCATCCCCGCCGACCCCGACGCCATCGATCCCGCCGATATGCCGGCGGTGGTGCGTGTCTTCTTCGAGGGCTTCATCAAGGACCAGTCGTCGGCCGCCGATCCGACCTACGGCCAGACGCTGACCAATCCCGATGATGAGGACTATGGCATCGACTATGGCAAGGGCTTTGACCCCGACGCGCAGTTGAACGGCCTGATCCTGACTGAAAAGGACAAGCTTGAGGCGATAACCACAGCCGATCAGGCCAAGCAGGCTGCCCAGTTTCACTACGATTCAACGACGCAACCGCCCTCGCAAGATAAGGCTCCCGCCCCGACCAAACCCGACCTGGGTGGCGGCGAAGATTTTGCCGGAGACAGCTTCATCTTTGTTCAGAACAACAACGGGCCTTCAGGCGGTTACAATCAGAACAATGATTTGTCTTTCAAGACCGATCTACAGGCGAAAACCGGCACTAACAGTAACGGCACTCATTCCCCTGGCATGAACATGGACCAGCAGGACGGTTCTTCAGTGTCCGAACAGGTCGAAGATCTTCTTTTCTAAGGAGCAACTTCGCGTCTCAGCAGCTCCGCCCGCTCGACCGGGCGGGGCAGTCCTGTGGTCGCATCTCTGGCGGAAAGGCGCGTCGCCCGCAACGTCATGTGCCCACAACCTCCCACTTCGCTCTCAAGTCCGCCAACCCCGCTGCAATCAGCTCCGCGAGCACTGTTTCATCCGCATCGGCAAGCTTGTTGAGGTAGAGGCAGCTTTTGCCCTTCTTGTGCTTGCCAAGGCGGCTGAGGATGTCACCGAAGTCGGCATAGCCGGGCATGATGTAGATCGAAAGGTTCGCCTTGCGCGGTGCGAAGCCGGTCGCGAACCATTCGCCCTCGTGGCTTGAAGCGTAGCGGTACCGGTAGCGGCCATAGCCAACCATGTTGCTGCTCCACAACACCGGCTCCCAACCCGTTACCCGACGGAACAGCGTATCGAGCGCCGATGCGTCCGCCCGTTTTTGCTCCGGCTCTACGGTTGCGAGATAGGTTGAGACGTCGTTGTCGGTGGCTTGCGTCTTGTTCTGTGTTTCCGCCATACCCACGACCCCCAAGTGACCCAAGGTCGGTTCGCTTCTGCACGAACGCCCCCAAGACGCAGCCCAACCGAGATGGCGATAGGCGTCAACCCCGGACGCGGCTTGCCGGGCTACATGCCGCCCGACTGAGCTGACGCGATCATGGCCGTCACCTGACTGCGAAGGCTGTCGGGAATGTAGTCATCCTTGAGGTTGAGAAATCCCTGCACGATCAGATCGCGCGCGCGGTCTTCATCGAGGCCACTTGCCATAAGATAGGCGAGCTTGTCCTTGTCGATCATCCCCACGGAGGCTTCGTGCGAGAGCACGGCTTCTGCGCTCTTCGCCTTCAGCGCGGGCGTTGCGGTAATCTCGCCATCGCTCGACAGAAGCAGCCCATCACAACCCAAAAAGCCGTTCGTGCCCGGCGCATCGCCGATCAGCAGGGCGTCGTTCGTGATGGTCCCGCCCGCCGAAACCATGCGAGCAATGGACTCCGAACGCGCACCGGGAGCGGTCAAAGTGGTCTGGGTGTCGAAAACCCGTTCGGTGCCCTTGGCGGCAAACATGATCGCCTGATCGTTGCAGCTAGCGTCCGCGCCGATCCAAGTTTGCGTATCCGAGCGGTGGCGGCTGATCGGCGACAGCATAACCTGGTTGGAGACGGATTGCGCACCAGCGCCAAGCTTGCTGCGGGAATAGGAATCGACCGTCATGCGCGCGCCCCAATGTTCGATCGAGATCGCGCGGCAGCTGGCGCCATCTTGCACGAAGGTCTCCTCAATCGAGACGTGATGGCCGGCATGGACGCGCGCTGGTACGGCCGCGCCTGAGATCATCTCGACGTCCGCGCCTTCGCCGATGACCGTGATGTTGTGCGTGAATTGCCGCTCCTGCGGACGCTCCATGATGGTGAAGTTCTGCAGCGGTGCGGTCAGCTTGGCGCCGGGATGGACATAGACAAAATGGCCGATCGGGTCCTGCAGGAGTTCGGACGCCTGTCGCAAGAGTTCGTTCTCGTCGGGGGCAATCAGCGAGAACATCAGGTCCTGCACCCAGTCGTAGCGCATCAAGGCATCCTGGATCGACATGACCTCGACGCCGTCGACGTGTGAATTCGCAACGCGAATGGCGTGATCGACCAAAACCGTCGTCGCGCTTCGCGAGGACGGATCGCCGTAGCCAACCTCGCGCAGAATCGTTTCCTCATCCCCGCTAAGCGCTTCGGGCATGACCGCTTCGGTGTTTGTCATTGTCCTCTCCGTTAGCACCGGTCAGGCAGGTGCGACGTAGCCCTCCGCCTGAATGTGCTTGAACAGCGCTTTGGGCGGCCCGGAATGGATAATCCGGCCCTCTTTCATGATGTGCGCCATGTCAGCATCCACGTAATCAAGGATCAGCCCGGTATGGGTGATCAGCAGGGCACCTCGTCTTGAGCCGTCGTGCGCAGGCTCCGCCACCAATTCGCGTATCGCAGCGCCAACGGCGGCGATGTGCTCGAGATCAACGCCGCTCTCAGGTTCGTCGAACAGGAGGAAATCGGGCTGCTGAAGAAACAGTTTCAGCACTTCCCACCGTTTGATCTCCCCACCGGAGAACCCAACGGCCACGTCGCGGTCGAGGAAAGCGCTGAAATCGAGCAGCTTCGCTCCGTGCCCCAGCCGGTCGTCTGCCGCCACAGCGGATGCAAAGTCATGCACCGATACGCCTTCAAGCGACGGTGGCCGTTGGAACGCCATGCCAAGGCCGCGCTGCGCCCGACCGGAAACATCGACGTCGCTCAAGTCGTTCCCGCGAAAGCGGATGGTGCCGGCGGTCACCACATAAGGTTCAAGACCCATGATCGCGGATAGCACCGTCGATTTTCCCGAGCCGTTCGGCCCCAGCAGAACGTGCGTTTCACCCGCTTTGACGGTCAGACTGAAGTCCTCGAGGATGGCGGTTTCATCGACGGCAACCGAAAGGTGACTGATTTCAAGCATGACCGCTGGTTACCATATGAAACCGGTTTCGTTAAGCGATTCCGGTTTGGTCCCGAGCTGATCTTCTCATCGAAGCGAGAAGATCAGAGGCGTGCCCTGCGTCGCCGGACATGTGGCTATGTCGACGACCGATCGCTGTGCGCACCCGGTCTCTGATCGTGCGATTTAGGCTCGCTCAGCTACCTGAAACCGCTCCTACGCTGGCCAGGCGGCCGAACCGTTATCCGTTCCGGAATTTCCCGCGATAAACAAGAGACTGCGCATTCAGCGCGGCCAGGTCTGCGCGGCCCTCAATGATCGCGTCACAAAGCGCCGCTGCGCGCTCGGCCTGACCCGCAGTCAGATGCTTGTAAGCGGGCTTACCGAGGTGGCGATACCAGACATCGCCAAATAGAGCGTCGAGCACAATCCGCTGAAAGCAATGGTCGTCGCGCACCGGCCAGTCGCGGCGGGTCGTTCGCGCAAGCTCCGGCATCGTCTGGCGGGTCAAGGTCAGATAGCGATCCACCGGGTTGGCCCGTGCCACGCTGGATGGCCCAAGGCTCATGACGGTTCAGGGCCCGGCGATGCGTCAGGCTGCCTTGCGACACCCATATAAATGATGCCCTTGAAGGGTAGGGGCCGAAAGACGAAATCGAAGCGGCGGTTGATGCCGGCAGGGCCAAGGCCCGTCTGGCCAGCTGGTTCCAGTCCGGCCTCGAGAAGCCCCGTGCAGAGTTCGCCCGGTTTGATGAACTTGTCGGGATCATGGGTTCCCTTGGGCAGGAGGCGCAGCACGTCCTCGGCGATCGTGACCACGACAAACCGCGCGAGCCAGTTACGGTTGATCGTGTCGTATAAAAACAGCCCGCCCGGCCGCAGCACCCGGGCAATTTCGGACAGGACCTTTCGCAAGTCCGAAACATGCTCAAGCACATCGACACAGACCACCGCGTCAAAGCTGTCATCGGCATAGGGCATGTTTTCGCCAACTCCGACATCGTAGCGGATCGCCCGCCCGCCTTGCACCGCATGCTGCGATGCGGCAGCAATGGCCTCGGCGGCCGGGTCAATGCCGGTCACCTCTGCGCCCCGCTCATCGAGTGCCTCAGCCATGAACCCGCCGGCACAACCGAGGTCTAGGACCTTTTTGCCCGGCCAGTCGATATGCCGGTCAAACCAGGCGAACCGCCCGGGCACCAGGTTCTTGAGCGTGCGGACCCATTTGATGTCGTCGGACCACCAGCGCGAGGCGACATCGTCATAAATCGTCAGATCATTGCGAACTGGCTTGTTCATTTCGCGCTCTTCCTCATTGGAGGCAGTCTTGGAACCGCATAGGGCACCTGCCGGCGATAGGCCTCAAAGTGGGCCCCGTGGCGCGCCTGCAGTCGCCGCTCCTTCATGATCGGCGCGAGCAGACAGTAACCGGTCAAGAATAGGGCCACGGCCAGCTGGTCCGGTGTCCATACGGGCACGGTCCACGTCGTGAGGGCGAATGCGACGTAGATCGGCTGCCGAATAATGCGAAAGAGCCCGCCGGTCGGCATACCGGGGAAGCGCGGCTTGATCTTTTGCAGCAGAGAGAGCCAGCCCAGCGCGCCGGACTGGAGTTCGACGCCTGCGTCGTAGATCGATTTGGCCAGCAGCAGCCAGGAGGTGGCGTAAGCACAACAGATGGCGATCAATGCCGCGCCGTCTGCGCGCCACCAAACCGTGCCGCTCGGTGTCCACAGGCCAAAAAGCAGAAGCAACTGGATGGAGGCGACGATGGCGTAGGTCGTCGTTGACAAGGTCCGAGCCGCGCTTTGGGGCGCGAGCCTCCCAAGAAGGGACCCGCCCTTCCGCGTCAGCAGGAATGAATGCGCAAGCGGGAACTGCAGCAAGAGCAACCCATTGGCGATGTACGACCAAGGTTCGGGTACGCGGCCGAAGCCTAACGTCATGCCAAAGAACATCGCGACCATCATGCCGCTCACGGCGATGGCAAACAGGCTGTGACAGATCGCGCCGTAGGTGACCGCAAGCGCTATCCGGCGGCGGCCCGGCGGAGGATTGAGGGCGCCGAGTAGCAGATCACGCAGCCGTTCGAACGGCGATGGTTCGGACGGGGTCCCTTTACGGAAAGGCTCGTCTGGTCTTGTCGATAGGTCGGTCAACGGACGTTGCAACGCTCGATTCTGGGTTTGGACCATGTACTCGGTCAGACGCCAACTGGTTTGCCTGGTTCCACGTCGCATTGTCGCAGTCGCTTAGCGATTCCTGTCGCTGATCTTTTCTTGCGGGTAGAGCGCGGCTAACGACCCACCGCTTGCGCTCCCGGCCTCGGTCCTGTTGTCTGCACCCCATGACTGTCTATCCGGACTGGTGAAACCCATGGATACCAATGCCCCTTCTGTTGATGCCGAGCTTGAGGCCTGCCTCGCTGCTGCTGATGCCCAGTTTGAACAAAGCCTTGAGCGGCTTTTTGCGCTCCTGCGCATCCCCTCCATATCGACCGACCCGGCCTATGACGCGCAAGTGAAAGAGGCGGCGGCGCATGTGCACGCAGAGCTTGAGGGAATTGGTTTTGCGGTCACCACCCATCAGACTCCTGGCCACCCGATGATCGTTGCCACATGGGACGGCGCGACCGGTCCGCGGGCGCTTTTCTACGGCCACTATGATGTGCAGCCCGTCGATCCACTGGAATTGTGGGATCGTGATCCCTTCGATCCGGTGATTGAAACCCGTTCGGATGGCAGCAAGAAGATCGTCGCGCGCGGCGCAGCGGACGATAAGGGCCAGATCATGACCTTTATCGAAGCGTGCCGCGCGATCCTTGAGACGCACGGCGCGCTCCCGGTTCCGGTGACTATTCTGTTCGAAGGCGAAGAAGAGTCCGGCAGCCCGTCGCTTCCGGGATTCCTTGATGCGCATGCCGACGACCTGAAGGCGGACGTTGCGCTCGTTTGCGACACCAACATGTGGGACCGCGACACCCCGGCCATCACAACACGTCTGCGGGGCATGTACGGTACGGAGGTGGTTATCGAAGCGGCCGACAAGGACCTGCATTCGGGTTATTTTGGCGGCGCGGCGCGCAATCCCGCACATGTGTTGGCGAAGATCATAGCGGACCTGCACGATGATACCGGCGCTGTCACCCTGCCTGGGTTTTACGATGGCGTCGCGGAGGTTCCTGCCGAGATCATGGCGATGTGGGAGACGCTCGATTTTTCGCCCGACGCGTTTCTCGGCGACGTTGGGCTTTCGGTGCCGGCAGGCGAACAGGGCCGTTCGGTTCTCGAACAGATCTGGTCGCGCCCAACGCTTGAGGTGAATGGGATGTCGTCGGGCTACACGGGCGAGGGCTTCAAAACCGTTCTCCCCGCAAAGGCAATGGCAAAAGTTTCGTGCCGTCTTGTCAAAGGCCAAGACCCTGAAGCTGTGCGGCGCAGCTTTGAGAGCTTCGTAACCGAGCGCCTGCCTGCCGACTGCACAGTGACCTTTTCCAGTAAGGGAGGTGCGCCGGGCATCGAACTCGACACGTCCGGGCCCGCTTTCGTCGCCGCGCAACAGGCCTTGACCGACGAGTGGCCGAAGCCAGCGGGCTTCATCGGCGTTGGGGGCTCGATCCCGATCGTTGGCGATTTTCAGACCCGGTTGGGCCTCGAGAGCGTGATGGTGGGGTTTGGCTTGGGCGATGATCAGATCCATTCGCCCAACGAGAAATATGAGCTGGAAAGCTACCGAAAGGGCATACGATCGTGGATCCGGATCCTCCACGCGCTCGGAGCATCGGCATGAGGTCGGTCTGCGTCTTTTGCGGGTCGAACCCTGGCAACCACACCGACTATGCAGCTGCCGCCAAGGCTCTGGGAGCGGAAATCGCGGGGCGAGGACAGACGCTCGTCTACGGCGGCGCGGAGGTCGGCCTGATGGGCATGGTGGCGGACGCAGCGCTGGCTGAAGGCGGCGACGTCGTTGGCATCATTCCCGAGGCTCTGGTCGCCAAGGAACTGGCGCATAAGCGCCTCACCCGGCTTGAGACGGTGTCATCCATGCATGAGCGCAAGGCGCGGATGGCCGAACTGTCCGATGGGTTCGTGAACTTGCCCGGGGGAACGGGAACCCTGGAAGAAATGTTCGAAGTTTGGACTTGGGGGCAACTTGGCTTTCATGCCAAGCCGATTGGCGTTCTCAATGTCCGAGGTTTCTATGACCCCTTGCTCACATTCCTCGACCATCAGCGGGACGAAGGTTTCGTCAAACCGGGCCTGCGGGACACGCTGCTTGTGGGCGATGATCCACAAACCTTGCTGACTGAGATGGCGGCCTACACGCCACCGGTGGTCCACAAATGGGTCGAGCGCGAGGCGCTATAGGGCGTCCAAGCCTTCGAGGCTCGACAGAACGGCTGCGGGCGACAGATCGATGTATTCGTCCGGCATCCCCGCGCGGTTTATCCATACCGTCCTGAAGCCAAAGGCGGTGGCACCGGCCACGTCCCATCGGTTCGACGACTGGAAGGAGACGGTGTCGGGAAAGGCGCGGAAATGGCCCGTGACCAGATCGTAGACGTCAGGGTGCGCCTTGTAGGTCTTGAGCGTATCAACCGACAGGACTTCATCAAGGAGAGCCCCGATACCGGCGGCTTCAACCGCGCCTTCCAGCATCTGAGGGGATCCGTTCGACAGGATGGCAAGTTTTGCGCCACCATCCACCAACGTCCGCAAAACGCTCGGCACTTCGGGGTAGCAATCGAGCCGCGAATAAGCGGCCAGCAAATCATCTCGATAGGAGCGGTCGACGCTGGGCACGAGCGCAAAGGCGGTCTCAAGCGCCTCTTCCGTCAGCTGCCAGAAATCCTTGTACCGGCCCGCAAGCGCCCGTACCCATGAGTATTCAAGTTGCTTCTCGCGCCAGATCGCCGACAGCCTCGCGCCATCAGGACCAATCTGGTCGGCATACCGTCGAACAGCAGCGTGAACGTCAAACAGGGTGCCATAGGCGTCGAAGATGTAGACCGGGTAAGGCATAAAAGTCTTTCAGAGCGGCCGCCTGCAATTGGCGGCGACGGGACATCATGTGCAGCGCAGCACGGCATGTGGGCGCTTGGCCAGCGCGACAATAGAACGATGCGGAAGGGCGCTGAACGGGGAGAATCGACCGACTTCGACCACTTGCGCTTTTTGGCCCACCTTGCGATGAAACCGAAACACCCACGCAGTTCGACTTTCGGCGGACCGCCAGCGTCATTGTGAGCGTCAGATGAACCAGCACACCCCGCAACCCTCAAACGGAAGGCTTTCGGTTTCCGGCAAGCAGGCGGTATGGACCTTCTTTGACGGGGAATGGCATGAGGGCAACAAGCCCATCGCGGGGCCCATGACACATGCCATGTGGTGCGGGTCATCCGTATTCGACGGCGGGCGGATTTTCGATGGCGTTGCGCCGGACCTTCGGGCCCATTGCGAGCGGGTTAACGCATCAGCTGCGGCGCTAAACCTCAAGCCGACTATGACGGCCGAAGAAATTCTTGAACTGTCCCTTGAGGGCGCGCGAAAGTTCGCCGCTGATCAGGCGCTTTATGTGCGGCCGATGTACTTTGCGGAGTCAGGCGGCTTCATGTCGGTCCCGCCCGACCCCGACTCCACGCGCTTTGTCCTGACCTTGTTCCACGTCGACATGCCGCCAGCCACCCGAACGATGCGCGTTGGGGTCTCGCGGTTCCGGCGCCCCACGCTCGAAACAATGCCTACCAATGCAAAGGCGGGCTGTCTTTATCCCAACAATGGCCGCGCAATCCTTGATGTGAACGCCAAGGGCTACGACAACGCCATGGTGCTCGACATGCTCGGCAATGTGGCTGAATTGGCGACGTCCAACATCTTCATGGCCAAGGACGGCGTTGTTCGCACGCCTGCTCCCAATGGCACATTTCTCAACGGCATCACCCGCCAGCGGGTGATCGGATTGTTGCGGGATGAAGGCGTGGCAGTGGAGGAAACCACCCTGACCGTGGGTGATTTCCTTGATGCTGACGAGATTTTCACGACCGGCAACTATTCCAAGGTCGTCCACGTTACGCACTTTGAAGGCCGGGACTATGCGCCCGGACCCTTGGCGCAAAAGGCACGCGACGCCTACATGGCGTTCGCCCACGACCCGTCGCAAAAAGCTGCTTAGCGCTATGAACGCCGGCCTGATGGATGTTCAGCGCAGCACGCTGCTCGTTATTGACGTGCAAGAGCGCCTTTTGCCCGCCATGGATGGCCAAAAGGTGCTTGAAGGGGCCTGCGCTTTCCTTTGCGCCGTGGCCACCGAATGCGCCGTTCCGGTTATCATCTCGGAGCAGTACCCAAAAGGCCTGGGCGCGACGGTCCCGGCCATCAGTGAGGCTGCTGGAAACGCAAAAATCATCGCGAAAACCGCCTTCTCGGCAGCAGCGGAGCCCAAGATCCTCGACCGACTTCGCAAGCTTCGATCAGACAAGCGCAGGGACCAGATCGTGGTCTGCGGGATCGAAGCGCATGTTTGCGTGTTGCAAAGTGCGCTGGAATTGCGGGCGGCTGGGTTCGACGTTTTCGTCGCTGCCGATGCCGTCAGCTCGAGGCGCATTGGATCGCGTGATCTTGCGCTTTCGCGGCTCGGTCATGCGGGTATCGGATTGGTCTCGACCGAGATGGTGGCCTTTGAATGGATTGGCGACGCTAAATCCAAGCACTTCAAACCGATCAGTGCGATGGTCCGCGATCGGTGAGGGTGGCGGATTTCCGAAGCTGACCTCTGCAATCACCGAACGGTGCGGTCGTTTGCCGTTAACCCCTTGGCACTTTGACCGTTCGCCCTTACTAACCGGGCAACGGTTGCGCATGCATCCAACCCCCTAACCTAACACTCTGGAGAGACAGATGGCCTTTGAACTGCCCGACCTGCCCTACGCCTATGACGCGCTGGGCCCATACATGTCTGCCGAAACGCTCGAGTTTCATCACGACAAGCACCACATGGCTTATGTGACCAAGGGCAATGAGTTGGCTGAAGCTGCAGGTATGGCGGACAAGTCGCTCGATGACATCATGAAGGCGAGCTTCGGATCAAACGCGCCGTTGTTCAACAATGCCGGCCAGCACTTCAACCACATTCATTTCTGGAAATGGATGGCGCCAAACGGGGGCGGAACCAGCCTTCCTGGCAGCCTACAGGCTGCAATCGATTCCGATCTTGGCGGCTATGACAAGATGCGCGCTGATTTCATCGCCGCGGGCGTTGGCCAGTTCGGATCAGGTTGGGCCTGGATCGCGGTCAAGGATGGCAAGCTCGAGATCATAAAGACGCCAAACGGTGAAAACCCGGTGGTGCATGGCGCCGCCCCGATCCTTGGTTGCGATGTTTGGGAGCACTCATACTACATCGACTATCGCAACGCGCGGCCGAAATATCTCGAAGCCTTCATCGATAGCATGGTCAACTGGGACTATGTCGCTGAGCTTTTCGAAGCAGCAAGCTGACGTTACGGAGCAATTACCAATTGCGTCGTTTTAGAACGCGCCAGTAGCAAATCGTTAGGGACAATAAGCGCGCGGCATCCACATCGGGTGCCGCGTTAGGCATTTCTTAGCCCGGCAAGCTCATGTTTTCGGCATGGAGCATTCAGTCAACCATTGTGGGAAAACAGCAGTCATACTTGATGA
This sequence comes from Pseudomonadota bacterium, assembly GCA_039024915.1. Classification (NCBI taxonomy): domain Bacteria; kingdom Pseudomonadati; phylum Pseudomonadota; species Pseudomonadota bacterium. The sequence continues at coordinate 330,054 of JBCCPK010000003.1, read as the reverse complement.
CAATCCGCAGATGCGAGAGATCATCAGGTCAATGCTTATGGCTACTGGTATGACCGATGTGTCTGACTATTCGGATCCCTATGCGATGCTTCGGCAGCTTGAGCAGGTCGAAGTGGATTTGGCCGTCATTGACCTTGTTCTGATGAGCGATCTCGATGGACTGGCAGTCGTTGATCGCATTCGCCACAATCCCGACCTGCGCAATCCGACCATGCCTATCATCATGGTAACGGGCTATCCGAGCATCGCGGTCATCGACCAGGCGATCAATGTTGGCGTCGATGAACTGGTCACCAAGCCGTTGCGTACGCGCGACCTGCTGTCCCGCATCACCAAGTGCCTGACCAGGCCAAGGCCATACATCTACACCAGCAGTCAATATTACGGCCCAGACCGACGCCGCTCGATGTCCGATAGTCCAACGGGTACGGAGCGCCGTGAGCATGACACCGCCGTTGTGATCGAACAGCCGAACGAAGCGCGGGCGGCCATTGCGCAGATGCGCGCTGATGCCTTCACCGAGCAGCGCATGGTGGACGAATCGGTCCTACTGATCGACTGAGCCGTCCCCGTCGCCCAAACCGGTGACCGCCAGCGCAAACGCGAAAACTTCCGCAATCTCATCCAGCCGGTCAAACCTGCCCGCGGCGCCGCCATGTCCGGCGTCCATGTTTGTCTTGAGAAGAATCGGGGCCTCGCCCGTCGTCAATGCCCGAAGCCGGGCAATCCATTTGGCAGGCTCCCAGTAGGTTACGCGAGGGTCTGTCAGGCCAGCCAAGGCGAAGATGGCGGGGTAGTCCTGTGCGCTTACCGCGTCATAGGGTGAGTAGCGTCGAATGCGGGCAAAGGCGGTCGCGTCCGCAATCGGGTTGCCCCATTCGGGCCACTCCGGCGGGGTGAGCGGCAAAGTATCGTCGAGCATGGTGTTCAAAACGTCGACGAACGGCACCTGCGCGACGATACCGGCGAACTTCTCCGGTGCCTGGTTGGCGACCGCGCCCATCAGCATGCCGCCGGCGGAGCCGCCCTGAGCAACGACTTTGCCAGCGGCGATGATCTTGTCGGCAACCAGAGCGTCGCGCACTGCGATGAAGTCTGAGAATGTGTTTTGCTTGTGCTCGGCCTTGCCCGCCTTGTACCATCCAAAACCTTTGTCTTTGCCGCCACGAATATGCGCGATGGCGTAGACCATGCCCCGATCCACGAGCGACAGGGCGTTTGTCGAGAAGCTTGCGGGGATTGAAATACCGTAAGACCCGTAGCCGTACAGCAGGCACGGGGCACGTCCGTCGTCTATGTGGTCGGCCCGTGTCAGCACGGTAAACGGAACCTGTTCGCCATCTTCTGCCGGCGCGAAAAGGCGTCGGACCTGATAGTCCCTCGGATTGTGGCCGGAAGGGACCTCTTGGGTCTTCCGAACCGTTCTGTCGCCGCTGACAAGATCAATATCGATCGTTTGCCCCGGTGTTGTCGGCGACGAGTAGCTGATGCGCAGGATATCAGCGCTGTACTCAAGGTTGGTTCCGATCCCCAAAGCGTAGGCTGGCTCATCGAATTCGATGGTTTGCCACTGCGCAGCAACGCCACCGTCTGCAGGGCGCATGCGCAAGCGTGGCAGGCCGCCCGCCCGCTCCAGGACGATCAGGTGTCTCTCGAACGTAATGACATCAAGGATCAGCCGACCCGCTTCATGGGGTTCGATGTCGCTCCAACCCTCTCGCGACATGCTATCGACAGGCGCTTCGGCGATTTTGAAGTCTTCTGCGCCATCGGCGTTCGTATGAATGATCAGCTTATCACCCTGGTGGTCGACACTGTACTCAATGCCAACCTCGCGTGGCGCCACAAGACGCGGTGTTTGATCGACACCTTCAAGATCGATCAGCCAGCTTTCGGATGTCTGGTGGTCGTGGCAGTCAATGATGACAAAGCGGCCCGAAAGGGTCTTTCCGACGCCAACAAAGAAGCCCGGATCGGCTTCTTCGTAGACCAGAACATCGTCTGCGGGATCGGTGCCCAGTTCGTGCCGGAAAACCCGGGATGGGCGGTGATTGTCATCGAGGCGCGTGTAGTACAGCGTCAGGCCATCGGCCGACCATACGCCGCCGCCGCCACTTGTCTCCTCCAGCCTCTCGACAAGATCCACTCCAGCCGACAGGTCGCGCACGCGCAGCGTGAACTTCTCCGATCCCTTGTCATCGAACGACCACGCTAGATAGCGGTGATCGGGTGAGTGGCTACTCCCGCCGAGCCTGTAATAGGCTTTTCCTTTGGCAAGTTCGTCCCCGTCCAGCAGCACCAACTCGCCGCCACCGTTGCGGTCCTGGCGAACGATCATCGGATGCTGTCCGCCCTCACGATAGCGGGTGCCGTAAGCATACGGTCCGTCTGGAGCAGGCACCGAGCTATCGTCCTCTTTGATGCGGCCGCGCATCTCCAATTTCAACGTCTCTTTCAGCTGTGCGACCGGCGCGAGTGCGGCGCTCGCATAGCTGTTTTCAGCGTCGAGATAGGCACGAATATCCTCGGGCAGCGTGTCCGGCTCGCGCATGACCTGCTGCCAGTTGTCAGCGCGCAACCAGGCGTAGTCGTCGCGCAGCGTCTGGCCGTGGATTATGCGTTGCGTTGGCCGCTTCTCGGCAACGGGCGCGTCGATTTCGGGTGGACTGAATGCCATCTGGTGCCTCCGCAAGGCGTGAAAGTCCGCAATGCGGAGGTGTGGGCTTTAGGTCTGGTCGGGCTCGAAATACAGGGCAATCCCATTCATGCAATAGCGCAGACCGGTCGGCTGCGGGCCATCGGGAAACACATGACCGAGATGGGCGTCGCAGCGGGAGCAACGGTTCTCCGTTCTCCGCATGAAAAAAGACCTGTCCTCATGGTCGTCGATAGCCTCCGCGTCGATTGGCGTGAAGAAGCTTGGCCATCCGGTTCCAGAATCGAACTTCGCATCGGAGGAGAAGAGTGCCTGGCCACAGCAGACACAGGAATAGGTGCCCGCGCGCTTCTCATCATTATAGGGATGACTGAAGGCGCGCTCGGTTCCATGCTTGCGCGCAACTTTGAAAGCGGCCGGCGAAAGCCGTTTTTTCCAGTCGTCATCGGACAGTGTTTTGGGGTCAATATCTGCAGGTAGGGGCGTATCGATTGAGAAGACTGTATCTGACATGACGAACTCTTGATCGTTTTTCTTTTTGTCGCTGCGCAGCATGCACGATGAATGCGGTGCGCAGCTTTGCTGTTCTGATCACAGCAAAATAGGCCTGACGTTGCCCTCCTACAAGGCGGTAAGGACCGCCGACGGACCGACTAAAGAGGCCAAATGGTGCGCAAAAGCGGTCGCAGACCGTTGACCGGTGCGTACGGGTGTATACGTAACGGCTGGTAAGGTGCGTGCGGGCGCGCCGATTCGGCTGCAGCACGCGGTGGCGACACATGGGCGCTCACAGCTTCCGCATGCTGCCAAATGCGCCCTAGGCGGCGCTACTGGAAGGCATCGCAGAGCTTTGTTTGGCCCTGATAGTTCCGTTGGTTTCTACCTCGCACTGGCTGCCCCGTTCATAGCGGCAGGCTTCGCGCCGGTGCTTCATCGGTTCTTCGGGCATCGCGCGGCGTGGATCCTCGCGATTGCACCAGCGTTTATCTTTGCGCACTTCCTTGCCTATTTCTTCGAAACGCCCACGACCGATGGAGTGCTTCCGTCGATTGCGGGCGGTGGAGTCTTTCTCTTCGAGCTATCCTGGGTTCCCGCGCTGGGTGTCGGGCTCGATTTTCTCGTCGATGGGCTGTCACACACCTTCGCGCTGCTGATCTCGGGCATTGGGTTTTTCATTGTTCTGTACGCCGGCGGGTACCTCAAGGGCCATGAACATCTGGGGCGTTTTTTCTCGTTTATCCTGATGTTTATGGGCGCGATGGTGGGTCTGGTCCTCGCCGACGACATCATCACGCTGTTTATCTATTGGGAATTGACGTCGATTACATCGTTCCTGTTGATCGGCTTCAATCACGCAGTTGAGCGCTCACGCCGCGCAGCGATACAAGCGCTCGTGGTCACCGGCGGCGGCGGTTTGGCGCTCCTGGCCGGGCTTCTGCTGATGGCGTCGTTTACCGGCACCTTGTCGCTATCCGAAATGGCGACGCAGGCCCCGGCCATCAAAGCATCTGCGCTCTATCTGCCGATCCTGTTGTTGGTGCTGGGCGGCTGTTTCACCAAGTCCGCGCAGTTTCCTTTCCATTTCTGGCTTCCAAACGCCATGGAAGCGCCTACCCCTGTCTCGGCCTATCTACACTCCGCGACGATGGTGAAGGCGGGGGTATACCTCCTGATGCGGCTTAATCCGACGCTGGGCGACACCGTGCTTTGGTCGACGATCCTGCCGATCTTCGGCTGCGTGACGCTGCTGGTCGGCGCCATCCTGGCTATCCGCCAGACCGATCTTAAGCAGATGCTCGCCTACACAACCGTTGCCTCTCTTGGCCTTTTAGTCGCGCTAACGGGAACAAGCGCCGAAGCCATTCTCCTCGGTGGGGTTCTGTATCTTTGCGCGCACGCCCTGTTCAAAGCTGCTTTGTTCATGGTCGCCGGCACGATTTATCATGAGGCGGGCACGCTCGATGTAACGAAGTTGGGTGGGTTGCGCAGCGCTATGCCGATCACCGCCATTGCAGCGCTTTTGGCGGCGCTCTCGATGGGCGGGCTGCCGCCATTTATCGGCTTTCTCGCCAAAGAATACATGTACAAGGGTGCAGCTTACCCGGACCTGCAATCGATCCTGCTGACCGGCTCGCTGGTGCTTGGCAATTCGATGATGTTTGCCGCCGGCTTTGCTGTCGCGTTACGGCCGTTCTACGGCGAGAAGAAACAGACCCCTAAAGCGGCCCATGAGGGCCCGCTCATGATGTGGTCAGGTCCAGTCACGCTCGCGATTTTGAGCCTTGTTGGCGGGCTCCTCGCACAGACCACCGGGGCAGTCTTCATCGCGCCCCTTCTGACGGCCGTTGCAGGTTTTCCTGCCGAAGCCGATATCAAGCTTTGGGAAGGGTTCAACATTGCCGTTGTGCTGTCGATCGTCACGATCGTCTTGGGCACGTTGTGCTACGTGTTCCTAGACAGGCTTCGTGATGCGATCGCCGCCGTACTGGCCGCAATCGGTTGGGGTCCTGACAAAGGCTTCGATCAAGCAATTGGCGGATTGGTACGCCTGTCAGACCGGGCGACGCGCGTCATGCAATTCGGCGAAATGAAAGGCTACATGACGGTCACATTCCTGTTGATCGCCGTGGCCCTGTTGGCACCACTCGTATTCGCAGGTGAATGGCCAACAATCACTGAGCTTCCGGACTTTTCAACGATCACATTTTACGAGCTTGCGGTGGTCGGCTTTGCACTGCTTGGGATCGTTGCGGTCATGATCGCGAAGAACCGGCTGACGGCAGTGGTTTCGCTTGGTATCCAAGGCTTTGCGGTCGCTCTCATCTTTACGCTTTTCGGCGCACCGGACCTCGCGTTCACGCAGTTCATGGTCGAGACACTATCGGTCGTCATCCTCGCGCTTGTTCTGACGAGAATGTCGCTGTTCCAGCGCGATCATCGGTCTTTCGGCCGGTCGATGTTGGACGGCGCTATCGCGGTCGGTTGCGGCGTGGGTTTCACCGCCTTGCTGCTTCGCGTGGTCGCCGAACCGTTCGACCCCCGTCTTTCGGAGTTTTTCACGGCATTCTCCTATCCGGTTGCCCAAGGTCGGAACATTGTGAACGTCATCCTCGTTGACTATCGCGGCGTTGATACGCTTGGCGAGATCGGCGTGGTGGTGATCGCAGGTCTTGCCGTACTCGCGTTGGTGAGGCTCAAGCCGAAGTCGGTCAGACCCGCGATGATGGACCCCGCTGTTCTCGCGGAAGAAGCCAAGCCCCACGATGGCGCCCCTGCCTCACGTCCAAAACGAGCCGTTCCGGAGCCTGCGGAATGAATACCCTGATCTTGCGCACGTTCGCGCCATATCTGACCACCTTGATGATCCTGTTCTCGATCTTTGTGCTTTTGCGCGGTCATAACGAGCCTGGTGGCGGGTTCATCGGCGGGTTGATCGCAGCTTCTGCGCTAGCGATCTACGGCATTTCCAATGGCGTCCCCGCCGTTAGACGCGCGATTTGGGCGCACCCGGTTCACCTTGCAGGGGCGGGCCTGTTTTTGTCGGCCCTGTCAGGGTTACCGTCGATCCTGTACGACTTTCCTTACATGACCGGCCTCTGGTCAACGCTCTACATTTTCGGTGTCGAGGTCAAAATCTCGTCGATCCTGTTTTTCGACATTGGTGTCTATCTCGTTGTCTTGGCGACCATCGGCGGGATCGCGCTGACGCTCGAAGAGCGCGAGGAGTAGCCCCGGTGGAGTTTGTTCTCTCCTTCCTCGTGGGCGCCTACTTTATTGGCGCGGTTTATCTGTTGTTATCGCGGCACCTGATCAGGCTGTTGCTTGGCGCCGCGCTCCTCAGCAACGCCGTCAACCTGTTGATCTTCACCGCTGGCAGGCTCGCCCATGAAGTGCCGCCGGTCATTCCCTCCGGCCTGCAGGTCCCAGAAACGGTCACAGCCAACCCGCTCCCGCAGGCCCTCGTTCTGACCGCGATCGTGATCGCGTTTTCAATCTTCGCCTATCTCCTTGTTCTATGCATGCGGGCCTACCAAGAGCTTGGCACCGACGATACCGCCTATATGCGCGTCGCCGAGCCCGTTGACCCGCCGCGTCCACCCCTTGGCTACTGACGAGGGCGCGATGGCGGAAACCACAATCCCAGCGGAGACCACTTCAAGCGGCCTCGACGTATCGGCCGCCTATGTCGATGCGACTGTGCAGGCCGCCGATTACCTGGTCGCGCTACCGGTTCTCGGCCCGTTGATCATGGGCGCTTTGTGCTTGATGCTTCGCCGCAATCAACAACTCCAGCCCGGGCTCGCTGGTCTGACCCTCGCGGCAGTCTTCATCGGCAACCTCGTCCTTACCCACCGGGTGATGACTGAGGGGCCCGTCTTCATGGCGATGGGCCGCTGGTTCCCGCCGTTTGGCATCACCTTCAACGCCGACGGCTTGGGCGCGTTTCTGGCGCTCGCTGCGTCGTTTGTCGGGCTCGTGTGCGTGATTTATTCCGCCCGAAGCGTTGACAGTGACGGGCGGCGCTACGGGTTCTACCCATTCCTCCTATTCCTCGTGTGCGGCGTGTCGGGCGCTTTCCTCACCGGTGATATTTTCAATCTGTACGTCTGGTTCGAGGTCCTGCTGATTTCATCGTTCGGCCTGATCATTCTGGGCAATTCGCACGCCCAGCTCGACGGCGCCGTCAAATACGCTTTCCTGAACTTGGTTGCGACCACGCTGTTCCTGATTGCGGTGGGTTACACCTACGGCGTGTTCGGCACGCTCAACATGGCAGACCTCGCGGTCCAGGTTGCTGACACCCCCGACGCACCGGTTGTTACGATTTCGCTTTTGTTTCTGTTTGCCTTCGCGATGAAGGCCGCAGCCTTTCCGCTGAATTTCTGGCTGCCTGCGAGTTATCACACACCCAACATCGTCACGGCGGCCCTCTTTGCTGGGCTTCTCACCAAGGTCGGCGTCTACGCGCTCATTCGTATCGGTGGCATGCTGTTCCCCGAAAGCCTCATTACGTTCAATGAAGTGCTGGTTTGGGTTGCAGCGCTGACAACCGTGCTGGGCGCCGTTGGAGCTCTCGGAAGCTCGGACATCCGCAAGCTTCTGGGCTTCCTTGTCCTGTCCGGTATCGGCGCAATGTTTGTCGGCATCGCGGTCGGTGGCCCAATCGGTCTTGCTGGAGCGGTCCTGTACGCCGTGCATTCGATCGTTGTGATGGCCGCGTTGTATCTGGCGGCTGGCGTGATCGGGCGGATGAACGGCTCGTTCGAGCTATCGGAGGTCGGCGGCCTTTACAGGGCAAGCCCGTTTTTCGCCGCACTCTTCCTGATCTTGGTATTTGCTTTATCGGGGCTTCCGCCATTCTCGGGTTTTTGGCCGAAGGTTTTGCTTGTCAGAGGGGCCCTTGAAGCGGGTGAGGGGTGGTTGACGTTCGCCTACTTGGCAGCAAGCTTCATTTCCATGATTGCCATCGGACGCGTCTGGTTATTCGCATTCTGGCGTTCGGACCTTCCGTCCGGGCCCGCGCCTGTGGTGGCGCTGGAGCAGGGCGAGCAAGCCGCCTACGTCACGCCTATCTTCCTTTTGGTTGTCATCGTGGTTGGCCTTGGCGTGATTGCCAATCCAGGGCTCGAACTGGCGGGTCTCGCCGCCGTTGGGATCCTCGACCCCATCGGATACGTGGAAGCTGTTTCGCCAGTCATCCCCCAGGTGATGCCATGAACGGGAACATCGCTTCGGATTCCGGCATTTTTCACGGTCTGCACAGAGGGACAAACCGATGACCGGCATGTTTCTGATCAATGTCCTCTTGACGGTCGCTTGGCTCTTCGTCACCGGCAGCTTTTCGGTGATCAATGCCGTGTTCGGCTTTGTCTTGGGGCTAGGATCGCTCTATTTGATCCGGGAGCAAATCGGCACGATTGGCTATGTGCGGCGGGTCCAGAAGCTGACAGCGCTAGCCCTGTCGTTCTTGTATGAATTGCTGATGTCGGCGCTCCGGGTCTTCAAACTGGTGCTGACTCCCGATCTTTCGGTGCTGCGTCCGGGGTTCGTTGCCTATCCGCTGTCGCTTGATCGAGATTTTGAAATTGCGCTGCTTGCGAACTTGATCACGCTTACGCCTGGAACCTTGTCGGTCGACGTTTCAGATGATCGCCGAACGCTCTACGTGCACGCGATCCACGTGCCTGACCCCCAAGAGATGATCGACAGCATCGCGGATGGATTTGAGCGTAAGATTTTGGAGGCGTTCCGGTGACGACTGACGCTATCCTGCAAGGAACTGCAATCTTCGGCATGGGCGTTATCATAGCTGCCTTCCTCATCATTGCGATTCGGATCATTCGCGGGCCGACCTTGCCCGATCGTGTCCTGGGGCTCGACATGCTGGTCGGCGCCGGGATCGGATTCATCGCACTGATCGCAATCAAGACAGGCTTCTTCCTTTATCTCGATATCGCGATCGCTCTTGGCCTTGTCGGTTTCCTGGCGACGGTTGCTTTCGCGCGCTTTGTTATGCGCCGCGACCGTCCGGCGGGCGATGATGCCGAGTTGCCGCCCCCACATCCGCCGCAAAGCGCACCGGGGCCTCGACCATGAGCGCCGTTATCGATCTTGCAACTGCCGCGTTGATTGTGGTCGGCTCCGTATTCATCCTGATCGCTGCTCTGGGAATGCTTCGCTTTCCTGATCTTTACAGCCGCTCTCATGCCGCTTCGAAGGCTGGGACAGTTGGTTCTGGTATCTTGCTTCTTGCTCTCGCGCTTTATTCAGGTGACGGAGCGATCGTCGCGCGTGCTTTTGCCGCGTTTCTTTTCTTAATACTGACCGCACCGATCGCTGCTCATCTTCTCGCGCGCGCGGCTTACTATGTTGGCCACAAGCCTTGGCATGGTACCGGCATCGATGAGTTGGCCGGAAAATATTCAGGTGACGGGCCTACGCTTCGTTGTCGTAGTCACGATAGAGATACCCAAAAATAAAATCCTAGGTAGTAGGTATCTGCAAGATATACTACCAATGATAGTTATATCCTTAATGCGAATTAAGACAATGTCCTGCTTTTTGAAGTGGATATCTCCACGTTATCCAATTATTGGCCGCCGTAAGTTTGCCTTATTAAATGTCAACAGCTACATGACCGATGCCGTGCAACCTTGTGCGGTAATTTCTCTAAAGGCCATTCCGATTGAATGACTTTTGCATCGGAGAGGGAGATACATGAACGAAGAAACACAAACCATCAGCGCTGATACTGGCGCTCTGGTTGATCTTACCGCGGATATTGTTTCCGCATACGTCAGCCATAATGTCGTTCCTGCAGGGGAGCTGACAAAGCTTATTTCCGACGTGCATGGCGCGCTCACCGTTCTTGAAAAAGAAAGTGTTGCACCTGTTGCCGAGGATTTAAAACCTGCGGTGCCACCCAAGAAATCCATCACTCAGGACTATTTGATCTGTCTTGAGGATGGCAAACGGTTCAAGTCGCTCAAGCGTCATCTCAAGACGCACTACGATTTGAGCCCGGAACAGTACCGTGAGCGTTGGGGGCTGCCAGCCGATTACCCGATGGTTGCACCCAGTTATGCCGAAGCGCGCTCGCGTTTGGCTAAGCAGATGGGTCTTGGGCAGAGACGGTCTAAGGCCTCATAAATCTGTCTAGCCATTGTCCGTCTGCAGGCGGAATTCAAAAAGACGTAGCGCCTTGGCGCTGCGTTTTTTTGTTGGCCTGATGGTTCAGGCTCCCAAGGAGCCTGCCTCCTTCCAAGATACGGATTTATTTCCGTTAGCCGGAAAACTTATCCCCGCATACAGTGCTTGCATTAGATAGGACTAAATTTCTATAATGTCCACAGTATGGAGGATAAGTTGGACACCGCGTTTGTTCCGTTGGCCGCGAGCCCAATCCCGCCACTTAGCGCATCCCACACAGTGCGACGAGGACCCTATCGACGCCAAGCCTATTCGAACCGTTCTGACCCGCGCGGCCAAAGTTTGCAGTATGCAGGCCTTGTTCAAGCGCGCTGCCGTATGGTTGAGGCCTACGTCGCCTATGTTTTCCGCGTCCAACATGAAGCGATCAGAAGCCGCAGCCGCGGTAAGGCGGGCGTTGCGCGCGCCCGGCAGGTCGCCATGTATCTGTGCCACACCGCCCTTGGCTTCTCTTTGACGCAAGTGGGAAAGCTGTTCGAACGCGACCGGACGACAGTTGGGCATGCCTGTCGGCTTGTTGAGGATCTGCGAGATCAGAGCGCCTTTGACACACTCATCCAGTGCCTCGAACGAGCTCTTCAGCAGCAGCTGAAGCTTCGCTGTTATGCCGTTGCGATGCCGGGGATCGATCATAACCATGATGATCTGCCAAGTGTTGCGGCTGGCATGGACCTCACCGGGAAGCCTTGCGGGCGAGCAGTTTTGGGCTCGAGCCCGCGGTCGGTAGACGGGCTGCTGGCCTGCCGTGAAGCGCTGTTTCGTATCGCTGATGGACGGAAGGTTGAGGAGGCGGCATTCGAAACGCTGAGGCGTCTTGGCTATGTGGGCGGGACACGGGCGCTGCCTCAGATAACGGCACGTGGCGCGACCCTCCTGGATGCGGAACCGGCTTCTTTCGCCGGCCTCGACGGAGATGGCGAAGTCCGGCTTCATATCCCTGATGTGGTGGATCGCCTTGCCCAAGCTCGCGGTGGTCAAAAGGCGCTGCTCGATCCCGCATGTGTTGAGGCGGCGCGGCGCTTCGCAGGTGATCTGCATAGAGCAGGACTAAACGCCCAGGTCTCACAGAATTGGTCCTTGTCCGCCCTCAATCAGTCGCCGTCCTCGTCTCCCAACAGGTTGAACTTCTCTGAGCGACAAGTCGATGCGCGCAACCGGGTGCGAAAAGCTTGCGATGCGATCGGGCCGGACTTTACCAGCTTGCTGATCGATCTTTGCCTTTTTGAGAAGAACGTTTCCGCGATTGAGGCGGATCGCCAATGGCCACCACGGTCGGCGAAGCTTGCAATTGCGCTGGGTTTGAGGAGCCTCGCCCGGTTTTATGGGCTGGCTGCCTAGCGAGGGTCTGACGCTTCTTGCCGTATACGCTCAAGCATCGCGTTCAGCCCGTTTGAGCGTTGCGGCGAAAGATGCTCGTTCAATCCCAGATCGCGCAACTCCCCTTGCGCGTCGACCGCTAGCGCCTCATCGGAGGTTCTTCCGTTAAAAAGCGCCAATACAATCGCTACCAATCCGCGAACAATGTGGGCGTCGCTATCGCCGCGAAAGCGAAGGCCCCCATTGTCGTCCGTTTCGCGCACGAGCCAAACCTGACTTGCACAGCCGTTGACCTTTGTGCCGTCGTTGCGCTCATCGTCGCTCAGTGGCTCAAGCGTGCGCCCGAGTTCTATGACATAGCGGTAACGGTCTTCCCAATCACTGAGGAAGTCAAAATTGTCTCGGATCTCGGCAAAATCAGGCATGGGCGCACGTCGCTCGTTAAGCCGAGGCACATAGCGGGCCGATGCCCACTCGACAAGCGGGCCAATGATCGCACGGTGCCTGCGACTGTGCCTACTTTAAAGCGGGGAGTGTGCGGAGCGCTGCGCGATCAACTCTCCGAGCGGATCGCTGCGCGGCATTGGCTGCTCGCTGGGGCCTCCGGGCGGCGGCTGTACTGCGGAAGCGGCGAGCACGTCTTCACCGCCTTCCTGCGACAGCCAAGCATGAACTTGACCCGCGGCATGAACCGCACGCTGCCGCAACGCATCCGCCGTCGCAGCGCCAGTCGCGCAAGCATCTGGGTTCCGCGAACAGAAACCACGCAGATCGTTCACTGTCGTTTGCAGCGCTGCCAATTGTTCAAATGCACCCGGTCCTGCATCGATCCCCGCTGCATCACGGTCAATCGGCAAGATCAAGAGCAGGAGCGTTAGCCAGAACGCGACTCGGATCAAAAACACGGTAAGCGGTCTTCTCCACAAATATGGTTGTAGCACTACCACAAGCGCGTGAAGGGTCCGTCGTCCAAAAGCCTCTGATTTATTTCAAATTCGACCGGTTTGAGAAAGGTATCGTTTACCATCATCGGCCGAATTGCCGAGTATCGGCGGGCCTTCCGGGAGGACCCGACAGTCCCTTTACCCTTCATTCAACGCTGCCTGAGACCTTGCGTGGTGAACAAGTCCTTGCGGCCATCAGGCGGCCAAGGCGTTATCGAAAAGCTGTGGTGTCATGAGTACCAGCGTTAAAGTCGAAGCGAAGCCGGACGGTAACGTGTCCGCGCACGCCTTGGTTGGTCCTGAGGTTTCGCAACCGAACCTTTACGCGCCGCTTTATTGGCTGGGCTTTGTCGGTGCCTTCTCAATCGCTCTGTTGGCGCTTCCGGCGCACGGCGCTTACGCGCAATGGACCCCTGCAGCCACATTCCTTGCCATCGCGGCGGCACACGCGGTTCTGTTTGCTGGCTTCTGGGGCGAGCAGTGGCCGGCGCTGCGGGCTAAAGGCTCGATCGCCATTCTGTGCGTCACGCTGGGCTGGGCGACAGCCCATACGGGCGGGCTTGGTTCAGAGTTGGCCCTGTTTTTCGTCCTTGCCCCCATCGAGGCGCTGCTCACGCGCCAGACCAGACTGGCAGTCCAGGTTGCGGGCGCCACGGCCCTAAGCTTCTTGGCGGCGGTCGCGATCAGCCCGTCGATTGCCCAAGTCGATCTGGTGCACGAAGAGGCGCAGGTCGCTCTGCAAATTATTGGCGTGATGTACGCGCTGACTTTGGCAGCCCGCCTCGTGAAGCTTGCAAACCTCAAGGATCTGCGATTGAGCGCGAACCAGCGAGCGATCGATCAGTTTCACGCCATCACCCATGATGTTTTCCTCATCGTCCGCCGGGATGGCTTTGTGGAGCGCGCCTTCGGAGCCGTGCAAGCCGTTCTCAGCCTTGATCGCGACGCGATCGAGGGCAATGGCTTGATCAACCGCGTGCATGTGGGGGACAGGCCGCGTTTGCTGGCTGAGATTGATACGGTTTTTGCGCTCAAGAGCCGCGGAACGCTCGAAGTACGCATTCGTACCGGCGATGTCTCGCAACCCCAGAGCTTCATCTGGACGTCGATCGATCTTTCGAGCACCAGCCGTCACGATGGCGCCGTAGAGATCTATGCCTTGCTCCGCGATATCAGCGCCACCAAGGATCATGAAGCGCAGTTGCATATGGCGCGTGAGCGCGCGGAGGCGTCGGACGCAGCGAAAGGGCGATTTCTGGCCACCATGAGCCATGAACTTCGCACGCCGCTCAATGCGATCATCGGCTTTGCCGATATCCTCGACGAAGAAGTCTTTGGTGCTCTGAACAACGATCAACAGCGTGAGTACGTGTCATTGATCCGCGACTCGGGGGGACATCTTCTCCAGCTCGTGAACGATCTGCTTGACATGTCCAAGCTCGAGGCCGGTCATTTCCATATCGTCGCTGAGCCGTTCTCGGTCGGTAAAGTCATTGATCGCTGCGCCAAGCTGATGTCGAGCCAAGCTGAAAAGGCTCGGCAAAACTTGATCATCGATATGCCGGAAGACCTGCCCGAATTGGTTGCCGATCAGCGGGCGATCCGCCAGGTGTTGATCAACCTGCTATCAAACGCCTCGAAGTTCACACCCGACGGCGGAACCATCACGGTCAAAGTGCGGCGTGATGGGCCGATGCTGTCGATCGCGGTCATCGACACCGGAATCGGTTTGAACGCCGATGATATCGGGCGATTGGGCGAGCCCTTTTTCCAGGCAAACAACGCCTATGATCGCAAGCATCAAGGTACGGGTCTGGGCTTGTCGGTTGTCAAAGGCCTGTGCGGCCTGCATCAGGGGACTATCGGTTTTACCAGCGTTGAAGGCGAGGGAACCACCGCGACAGTTCGGCTGCCGATAGCCGGTCCGCGCCACGACCCGATCGTAACGAAGCTTCCGGTCGATCGCGCCGAGGTCGACAATGCGGTGGTTTTTGCAAAACTGAACGCGAGCGGTTCGGACGGATCGGCTGTGCGTAGAAGCGCAGCCGACGAAGACGGGTCTGCCGAAAGCGTTCCGGTTAAAGCTCCCAATCAAGACAGGATGAAAGCCCATGGCTGATCGCTTCGAACGGCATGAGCCCACCCTTGACGGGTATGAGGACGCTGCGATGCCAAACGCCTACGACCGGCGAAATCATCGCGTCAACGTCCGCCAGGCGCACGCAGCGTCAGCCGATCCTGTCGAGGATGCGGTGTTTGACGATGAATGGGACGTCGACCCGGTGCCTTCTCTGGCAGCCCGTGTAAAAGCCGTTTCGGCACGCACAGTCATTCTGGGCGTAGCCTTTATCGCCTTTGCACTGGTGACAATCAACGCGGCGTTTTTCCAACCCGGTGCACATCCCGCACCGATGATGGCAACGCGGGAGCTGGGCCCCGCTGATCGCTTGCCTGCAGGCACCGACGATGCCGCCATCATACCGCGCGACGTTGCGGCTGCTCCCGCGCCGAGTGCGCGACCGGTCACCACGCAAGAGCGCACGGCGTCGATTCCGCAGCCTGTTGCGGTCCCCTCGCAAACCGAACGCTTGGTGCCTGATCTCAGCTCACTTGCTCGCCAACCGTATGCCGCACCGGCGCCAGCGCCGCGGCCCGCCAGTTTCGCGCGAGCGCCGACGCAACGTCCCGCATCCGTCAGCCAACCGCTTCCACCGCTACCGTCCGTTGCGCCACGCCAAGTTCAAACGGTTCCCCTGGCCGACCCGATCGCGGCCCTTTTGCAACCAATTGCGCCACCGTCCTCCGTCCCCGCACGCTCGTCTCAGCCGCTGGTTGCGGCCGTGCAGGCGGTTCTCTCGCAATTGGGATACGCGCCCGGTTCGGTTGATGGGGTTATGGGTCCTGGAACCGAAGAAGCAATCCGCCGGTTTCAGCTTAGACGCGCACTGGAGCCGAACGGCCAGATCACCAACGATCTCATCCGTGAGATTGAACGGGTAACGGGGCAGCGGGTTTCGTCGTCGTAGCGTTGCAGCCAGATGCCGTAAGCGTGCATGCTCAAACGGCGATGGTTTCATCGACCAGAAAACGCACGACATCGCGCAAAGCCCCTTGAGCAGAGCTGCCAGCCTCGAGTTTCTGATGGAAAAGCGCCAGCTGCCGCTCGGCTGACGTTCCGCGCTGACCGATGGTCTGCAGATGGTTCAGTTCCTTCTCGCAACCCAGCGCGTCAGCGTCTTCGGCCAACATGGCGATGAGTTCATCGATTAACTCCGTAACCGGGACGCGGGACCGCTTGCCAAAATCGACGAGCGAACCGCTTACGCCATGGCGCTGCGCCAGCCACCTGTTTTCCTCAACGAGGAAACGAGCATAGCTGCGCCAGCGTTGGTTCCCCCGCCGAAGCCGCCACAACATGCGAGCCAAGCACTGGAACAGTGCAGCGACCGCCGCCGCGTCATCCACGGTTGTGCACACGTCGCAAATGCGCATCTCAAGGGTTGGAAACTTGTTGGAGGGGCGCAAATCCCACCAGACTTTAGTAGCGTCCTCGATCAACCCAACGTTCACAAGCGTCTCAATGGTACGCGTATATTCGGCGTAGCTGGCGAACGCTTCCGGTAGCCCGGTTCGCGGAAGCTCATCAAACACCGACAGGCGATAACTATGCAGGCCGGTCTCATTGCCGCGCCAGAAAGGCGATGACGTTGTCACCGCAAGCAGGTGCGGCATGAAATAGGAGAGCTGCTGCATCAGATCGATGCGCAGATTGTCGTCCTCAATGCCGATATGCACATGCATCCCGCAAATCACGAGACGCGCCACCACCATTTTAAGGTCGTCAGCAAGCGCATTGTAGCGCTCTTTGTCGGTGTGGACCAATTTGTCCCATTCCGCGAAAGGATGGGTCGACGAGGCCATCAACGCAAGCCCGTGCGGCTCGGTCGCCTCGTGCAGGCATGCCCGCATGTGCGCCAGCTGTGACCTCGCTTCACCGACCGATTGGCAGACCGAGGTGCCGACCTCGATCTGACAACGCAGAAACTCGTGCGTCACCTGATCGCCGAGCACCCGCTTGCAGTCATCGAACACCGTTTCAGGAGGATCGGCAACAAGGTCCCAATCGGACCTTTGAACCAACAGATATTCTTCTTCGATGCCAACAGTGAAGCTGGGGTCCTGAAGCATTGCAGTCTCCTCCGAGCCTCCGGCAACGGGTCACACCATGCCGCAAAGCTGTACGATGCGACCAAGGTGAGCGCAATGAACACCTTTACTGTGGCCGCTTCCATGCGCTCGATTGCCCCTTTGCTGGATTGCCAATGCCGACGCAACCGGAGTACAGAGCGCCCAATTACCGTTCAAGTTTCAACAAGTACCGGGCGAAGCCCGGCGGGAGACGCGTTATGTCCAGTCCAAAACTCGCACCCTGGACGCCAAGATCCTGGCGCAGCAAACCCATCAAGCAGGTGCCCAACTATGCCGACCAGTCCGCACTGGAGAGTGTCGAGGCACGCTTGGCGAGCTACCCTCCGCTCGTTTTTGCAGGTGAAGCTCGGTCGCTGCGCGATCAGCTTGCGCGCGTTGCCAAGGGCGA
This sequence comes from Pseudomonadota bacterium, assembly GCA_039024915.1. Lineage (NCBI taxonomy): Bacteria > Pseudomonadati > Pseudomonadota > Pseudomonadota bacterium. The sequence goes on along the minus strand of JBCCPK010000003.1, from coordinate 312,830 downwards.
AGCGTTTCTTCTGCAAGGTGGAGACTGCGCCGAAAGCTTCGCTGAGCATGGTGCGGACACCATCCGCGATTTTTTCCGCGTGTTCCTGCAAATGGCGGTTGTTCTCACCTACGGCTCGGCTCGCCCAGTTGTGAAGGTCGGCCGCATTGCAGGCCAGTTTGCCAAGCCGCGTTCGTCTGATTTCGAGGGCCGGGACGGGCAGGAACTGCCATCCTATCGTGGCGACATCATCAATGGGATCGAGTTTTCACCCGAGGCGCGCAATCCCGATCCACACCGTCAGGAGATGGCCTATCGGCAATCGGCCGCGACGCTGAACCTTCTTCGCGCCTTTGCGCAGGGCGGTTTCGCGAACCTCGATAACGTTCATGAATGGATGGTCGGCTTCATCAAGGGTAGCCCGCAGGGCGAGCGCTATCGGGAAGTTGCCGACCGGATTTCCGAGGCGATGGACTTCATGCGTGCCGTCGGCATCACGTCTGACCAGTATGCGCGGTTACGCGAGACCGACTTTTACACCAGCCATGAAGCCTTGCTTTTAGGCTACGAGGAGGCACTGACGCGCAAGGACTCGACCTCGATCGATCCGGATGCGTGGTATGCGACGTCTGGTCATATGATTTGGATCGGCGACCGAACACGACAGGCTGACCATGCTCACGTGGAATACTGCCGTGGCGTGAAAAACCCCATTGGGCTGAAATGCGGTCCGTCGCTTGAGCCTGACGATCTCCTTCGGTTGATCGATGCGCTCAACCCGCTCAACGATCCTGGGCGTCTGACGCTCATCGCACGGTTCGGCCACAACAAGGTCGACGCGCACATGCCGCAGCTGATCCGGGCGGTCGAACGCGAGGGTCGGCATGTTGTCTGGTCATGCGATCCCATGCACGGCAACACGATCACCGCGGGTGGATACAAAACGCGGCCATTTGAGCGTGTTCTCGGTGAGGTCCAGGCCTTTTTCGATGTTCACGCTGCCGAGGGCACCTATCCTGGTGGCATCCACATCGAGATGACCGGCAAGAACGTGACCGAGTGCATGGGTGGCGCGCGCGAGATAACCGAGAGCGATCTGCAGAACCGCTACCACACGCACTGCGATCCACGCCTCAACGCCGATCAGGCCCTTGAACTGGCGTTTCTCGTGTCCGAGCGGCTCAAGAAGGGGCGTTCGGCCGAGCCAGCCTACTCTGAGGCCGTCTGAACGACAGCGACACGACCTTATCGCGCATTTAAACGGGGCTTCGGCCCCGTTTTTTATGGGCAGTTGTTCCAGATTTGTGAACGCCTAGTCGGTGTTTGTTGTGATTTTCTGGTTGGTGTCGTTCGCCTAAGGTAGTGCGAACAGATCGATCGGAGCTGACCATGACCACAATGCCGACCCTTTTTGTCTCGCACGGCGCGCCCTCCATCGTCATCGAAGACAATGAGGCGCATCATTTCTTGAAGTCTCTCGCCGGTTACATTCCAAAGCCATCGGCCATCATCATCAATTCCGCGCATCATGAAACAGCGGGTGTATCGGTGGTGCGCGACCCAAATCCCGGCATGATCTATGATTTTAGCGGTTTCGACGATGTTTTGCGGCAGATGGTTTATGCGGCCCCGGGGCATCCGCAGCTCGCTGACCGGGTTCTCGGCACCCTTGATGATGCGGGCTTTGCCCCCAGGGCCGTGCAGGAGCGCGGATACGATCACGGCGCCTGGAACCCGTTGATGCTCGCGTTCCCGGAAGCCGATATTCCCGTTGTCCAGCTCTCGATCGATCCAAACGCCGATGCCGCCTGGCATATGAAGCTGGGCCGGGCGCTCACGCCATTGCGTGCCGATGGAGTTTTGATCGTCGGCAGTGGGCACATCACCCACAACTTGAAGGCACTGTTCTCCATCATGCGAGGCGGTGATGCTGACCCGGCCTTGCCTGGCAAAGTCATCGCCTTCACCGATTGGATGCATGACGCTTTGCAAAGTGGCGATGAGCCGTCGCTGGCGGCATGGCTTGAGAAAGCGCCCCATGCGCGCGCCAATCATCCAACCGATGAGCATCTTTTTCCTATCTTCACCGCCTTCGGCGCGGCGGGGGAGGGCGCAAGGGGCGAACGGATCCATCAATCCGTAGAAATGGATGGCGTGTTCGCTTGGGATGCCTACCGCTTCAATTAGCGCAGCGCTCCCATGCACGTCAGCGATTGCGTAGGACGGACGTCGCGGCTAGACCGCTCGCATGACGAAAGCTGACACGCTCCGTTTTGCCCTTGCACAGTTGAACCCGGTGATGGGCGACATCACCGGGAACGCCGACAAGGCGCGCCTCGCGCGGAAACAGGCCGCTGAGCGGGGCGCCGACATAGTAATTTTCACCGAGCTCTTCTTATGTGGTTATCCGCCAGAGGATTTGATCGACAAGGACGCGTTCATGAACGCGTGCCGGCGTGCGTGTGAAGCGCTGGCTTCTGAAACTGCTGACGGTGGCCCGGCCACGCTGATGGGCACACCGTGGCTCAGCGATGACGGACAGCGCTATAACGCGGCCGTTTTGATGAATGAGGGTCGGATCGAGGCGGTTCGTGCCAAAGTCCATCTGCCGAATTACGGTGTGTTTGACGAAAAGCGCGTCTTTGATGCCGGACCGATGCCGGGTCCGATTGCGTTCAAGGGCGTGCGGCTTGGTGTGCCGATTTGCGAAGATGCCTGGTTCGAGGATGTCACCGAATGCCTCGAGGAAACGGGCGCAGAAATCCTCATTGTGCCCAATGGCTCGCCCTGGTGGGACGGCAAACTCGACGAGCGACAGCAGATTATGGTGCGCCGGGTGGTCGAGACGGGACTGCCGCTCATTTACACAAATCAGGTAGGCGGACAGGATGAGCTGGTCTTTGATGGTGCGTCCTTCGCCCTGTGCGCGGATCGCACACAGGCGCTGGCACTGCCGCAATTCGAGACCAGCGTGACAATGCTCACCGCCAACCGGTCTGAAGACGGGTGGGCCTTCGAACGCGGCGCTTCACAGGCTCACGCTGACGATTATGCGGCCGACTGGCGAGCGTGCGTGATGGGTTTGGCCGACTATGTGAACAAGAACGGCTTTCCCGGCGTCGTGCTGGGCCTGTCCGGCGGTATCGACTCGGCCGTTTGCGCCGCCATGGCGGTCGATGCGCTGGGCGCGGATCGCGTTCATTGCGTGATGATGCCGTACCGCTACACGGCGCAAGAATCCCTGGAGGATGCCGAAGCGTGCGCCAAAGCGCTCGGTGTGCGGTATGATGTCGTTGAAATCGCCGATCCGGTGGAAGGCTTCGCACGCGCCTTGAGGCCACTTTTTGCCAAGACCAATGAGGGCGTGACCGAGGAGAACCTCCAATCGCGCACGCGCGGAACTCTCTTGATGGCGCTATCCAACAAGTTTGGCGCTATGGTCATCACCACGGGCAACAAATCGGAAATGTCGGTGGGATACGCCACGCTTTATGGCGACATGAATGGCGGATTCAATCCGATCAAGGACGTCTACAAGACCGACGTTTACCGGATGGCCGCCTGGCGCAACGCGAACCGACCTAACGGTGTCCTCGGTCCGGAAGGTGAGGTCATTCCCCAGCGGATTATCACAAAAGCACCGTCCGCCGAGTTACGCCCCGATCAGACCGATCAGGACAGTTTGCCGCCCTATGACGAGCTTGATGCGATCCTCAAAGGCCTGGTCGAAGAAGAGCGCTCGGTCTCGTCCATTGTTGCAGACGGGTTTGACGTCGCCACCGTCACGCGTATCGAGCACCTTTTGTATCTCGCCGAGTACAAGCGACGGCAGTCGCCACCTGGCGTGAAGCTGACAAGCCGCAATTTCGGCCGGGATCGGCGCTATCCAATCACCAACCGTTTTCGTGATCGGCTCGACCCCGCCCATCCTTCCGGATCCCTGGACGCCTGACAGATGACTACGATCGTTCGCTTTGCCCCGTCGCCGACGGGGTACCTGCACATTGGCAACGCGCGCACGGCCCTCTTTAACGCGCTATTTGCTCTGAAGACCGGCGGGCAGTTTGTTCTGCGGCTCGACGATACCGACCGGGCCCGATCCACCGAGGAATCTGCCCGCACGATAGAAGACGACATTCGGTGGCTTGATATCAAGGTCGATCGCCTTGAGCGGCAATCGGCTCGCATGGCGCGGTATGACGCCGTTCGAGACGATCTGAAGGGGCGCGGGCTGCTCTACGCCTGCTACGAGACGGCCGAGGAGCTCGATTACAAGCGCAAGCGGCAGATGGCGTTGGGCAAGCCGCCGATCTACGACCGGACGGGCCTCAAGCTCACCGATGAAGAGCGCAACGAGTTGGAAGCCGAGGGCCGCACGCCGCACTGGCGCTTCAAGCTCACAGGCAAGCGGGTCTCTTGGCAGGACGGCTGCAAAGGCGAGCAGAGCATTGATACGACATCGCAATCAGACCCTGTTCTGATCCGCGAGGATGGCAGCTACCTCTACACGCTGCCCTCGATCATAGACGACATCGATTTCGGCGTGACCGACGTGATCCGCGGTGAGGATCACGTTTCCAACACCGGTACCCAAATCGAGATATTCGAAGCGCTGGGAGCATCCTCGCCGCGATGGGCGCACCATAATCTGCTTACGGCGGCGGATGGTACGACGCTGTCGAAACGCGAAGGATCGCTCTCGCTGAAGGCGCTTCGCGAAGCGGGCACGCTGCCGATGGCAGTTGCGTCGGTGGCGAGCCTTGTTGGAACATCGACCGCGATTACGCCTTACGCCAATCTTAACGCGCTGGCCGAAACGTTCGATCTCAGCAAAACCTCGTCCGGCCCGGCCCGGTTCGAGCCCAAGCAGATCGCGGATTTCTCTGCCCAGATGGTTCATGAGCTTGATCCCGGCGCAGTCGAAAGCGAGCTGATTGCTCTGGGCATCCCGAAGGACCGGGCCGAGCAGCTTTGGCTGGCCGTGCGCAAGAACTGCGATCGCGTCGCTGATGCGATGACGTGGTGGGCGATGATTGAGGCCGATGAGGTCGACGCAGCGCTTGCAGACGATGACCGAGACTATGCTGCTGCTGCAAGTGAGGTGCTGCCAGCGGAGCCTTTGTCCGCTGAGAGCTGGGGTCTTTGGACCAGCGCGCTCAAAGACCAGACGGGCCGGAAAGGCAAAGCCTTGTTCATGCCATTACGCAAAGCGTTGACGGGTATGGAGCGGGGGCCAGAAATGGGCCCCATTCTCAGTCTGTTGGGCGCGCAAAAGGCCAAGCGAAGGTTGCTTGCTGCCGCGTCCGGCTGATTACTCGGTGAAGTACCGGTAGGTCGGACCCACGACCCGCACAAGCTGTTGCTCACCTTGCGTTTGCTGGCTCATCGTTGCGAGCTGCCTGAAGGTGATGCCACCCGCGTCCAGCGCTCTGGTCTCCGGGTCGTTTTCCAGTTGCGGTCGAGCCATGGGCTGCGGCACTGAAGGTTGGACCGGTGTTGCAACGGAGGCCGTGGACCCGCGCAAATCCTGCAGGACGTTTGCGCTTGGCGTGCAGCGGTTGCTCGGCTGAAAATCGGTCCGGTAAGCAAAGGCGTAGCTTTGTGAGGCGTAGCTTTCGCCTGTCAGCGTGGAAACCATCGCATCAACCTGCTGACCTGGGTTGCGGTAGGCAAACAATTCGACCGACGTTCCAGGGCACATGGCAGCGCACAGCCCCTGATCTTCATCAAACCGGTCGCGGGTGGTCGAGAAACTGATCGGCCAGTAGAACCCGTCGGTTTTCCGGACGCACATTGTGCGGAAGGTGTTGCCGCGCCAGCGCATCTCCGGTTCGCGAACGCGCTCTTGACCAGGCCTATCAAAGCCGCGATGCGCGGTCCGCTGGCCGGGCACCACTCGGGCGCTGGGATCGCCAGGTGCTGGCGCCGACCGAATGCCAAAGATTGCTGATAGCAGGTCGCCCACGCCGGGTTGCGTCGCAGCCTGTTGTTGGCGCCGTTGGTTTGGTCCGCACTGCGTCGCAAAAACGCGCTCAAGTTCCCGGATGCGCCGCTGGTTTCCGCCACCGCCACCGCGTTGTATGCGCCTCTCGATGGTCGCGATATTGGATTGCATCTGCCCAATGGCATTCACGACCGCGTTGCACTGGCCCGACGCCCGGAAGCCGCAACCAAGCCTGTCGTAGGCGTTTTGTGCCCGAGCGAGCTCGCCGCGCTGCTGGTTAAGAGCGCGTTGCAGATCGCCCGTGCGCCCTCCACCGCCACCATTCACAAGGTTTGCCAGTTCTGACTGAATGGCCCTGCAGTTGGCCTGCGCGTAGGCGTTTTGTGCCGTAAAGGTTGCGGACGCAAGAAGCGCGACCCCCGCTGCGAGCAGACCCCGGCGGAGATTAGCGACCGGTAGCCGGAATGGTGATGCGCTAGTGCGACCCGACGGGCCATAAGCGACCGCACGGCTACCCGTCTGCTTAGGACGGGCCGGTTCGACAGAGGCCGATAATTTCACGCAAACATCCACTAAGTGTCATCCCGCATCCCGCGCGGGCCTTTGGCCATCCAACACAACTCTATGGACGATAGCCCAAACCTAATGAACCGAAGCTGAACGGTTGTCCGTAAGGTTAAGCGCGAGCGCCGGGCGAATGGTTGATGGCCTGTTCGTCGCGCTGGCTGCGATATCCCGGACCCGGTTTTCTGCTCTGGTCTTGCGGTCGGCGGACAGTGCTGCGCTTACCTTTGACGCGTCTTGCGCAACTGGAACGCTGGCGTCGCTGACGCTGAGCCATAGACTGGCGAAAAGACGGCATGCTTGAGGATCGGCACCCATGCTTCGATCTCCCTGTTTGCGCTGCGCCGTTTCTTTGCGAACGGTCGCGAGCAGGTGGCGGTTGCTCAACACCATCGCTGAGGCCGACCCACCGCTTCTGTGCTTCTCGTCACACCTTCACCAGTTCGCTCGGAGCTTGTTTGTCAGCTCACCGGTTGCACGCACACGAAATGTGCCTTGACGAGTTTGCCGAAAAAGCGGCAGTGAAGAGGTCATGTTTGGGCCAAACACTTATTTGCACCTTAACACTTCGCCGTTGGACATCGCTTCAACGGTTTCTTGTGCGTGCATGGTTAAGATTATTCGCTAGCGAACAATCGCTGGCTGGCCCCGTTTTCCTGTAAGAGACAAGTCAAACGGTTCGCCCGCCAGCGGCAAGGTTGATGACCTATGGGGGATGGGGTGGACCTGCACCTTTACAACACGCTGACGCGCCGCAAGGAGGCGTTTGCGCCTATCGATGCGAAGAACGTGCGCATGTATGTGTGCGGTCCGACGGTCTACGATTACGCGCATATCGGCAATGCGCGGCCGGTCGTCGTGTTCGACGTTCTGTATCGGCTCTTGCGCCATGTCTACGGTGCCGAGCACGTCACCTATGTGCGCAACATCACCGACGTCGATGACAAGATCAACGCGCGGGCGAAGCGCGACTATCCCGATCTGCCGCTCAACGATGCCATCGCCAAGGTAACCTCCACGACGACCGAGCAGTTCCATGCCGACATCGCCGCCTTGGGCTGCCTGCCGCCGACCCATGAGCCGCGCGCAACCCAACATATTGGCGGCATGATAGCGATGATCGAAACGCTGATCACGCGCGGCAACGCCTACCTCGCGGGCGATGAGGTGCTGTTCGACACGGTCTCCATGCCGAAATATGGCGCGCTTTCGAAGCGCAAGCTCGACGAGCAGAAAGCCGGCGCGCGGGTCGCGGTCGACGCCCACAAGAAAAACCCGGGCGACTTCGTGTTGTGGAAACTGTCATCGGCCGATGAGCCGGGCTGGGACAGCCCATGGGGCAGGGGGCGTCCCGGCTGGCACATCGAATGCTCGGTCATGAGCGCGCATCATTTGGGTGAGACCTTCGATATTCATGGCGGCGGGCTCGACCTGATCTTCCCGCACCATGAGAACGAGATCGCCCAGAGTTGCTGCGCCCACGGGACCGACCGCATGGCCAATGTGTGGATGCACAATGGCTTCGTGCAGGTCGAAGGGCGGAAGATGTCGAAGTCCGAAGGGAACTTCGTCACGATCCACGACGTCCTGCACACCGACAAGGTAGGTGGGCGGAAATGGCCGGGCGAAGTGGTGCGCCTCGCCCTCCTAATGACGCACTACCGCGAGCCTTTGGATTTCAGTGTGAAGCGGTTGGAGGAGGCGGAGGAACAACTGCTCCGATGGTTTGAGGCTGTATGTTTATTTGATGGCCCCGAGACTTTGGAATTTTTTGGCAGCCCAGTTTGTCAAATCTGGAGTGGTGCTGGACTGATGACGGATGAGGTCAAGCAACGGCTCTCCGGTGATCTTGGATTTAAATCTGTGCGAGACATTTTCAATCAACGGTACGCAAGGAAGCAGACAGAGGATCGAGCCGCTCTTGCCGTAGATCTGCATGCAATAGGGCTTCTTTTCCCGTCAAGAATTCACGCTAGACTCGGAACGCTCAAGGGCCACATCAAAGCGGTGCTGATACCCGAGGTTGGCCGGCTCCAAAACGATTATGCGCAGGGCTTGATCAACACGCACCCAGTTCCGATCGGAGATGAGTTTACCTTGTCGTTTGATCGGTACGGGCGTGCCATACTAACTAAGTCCTCCAATGATGCGGCTGCTAACGACGACATTGACTCCCAAATAAAAGAGCGCCTCGCGCTCATCGCCGAGAAAAACTGGGCCGAAGCTGACCGCATTCGCGATGAGCTCCTCGAGCAAGGCATCCAGCTTCAGGACTACAAGGATCCCGAAACCGGCGAGCGCAAAACGAAGTGGGAGGTCAAACGATGACCGCCCCCTACACCGGCGGTTGCCAGTGCGGGGCCGTGCGTTACCGCGCCCAGACGCTCGCCAAGGCGTCCATCTGCCATTGCCGTATGTGCCAGAAGGCGGCCGGCAACTACTTTGCGCCGCTCGTGGAGGTCGAGGGTTTTGCGTGGACGCGCGGTAAGCCTGGAGTCTTCGCTTCATCGAACCTGTCAAACCGGCTTTTCTGCCCGCATTGCGGAACGCCACTAGCGCTCGAAACAGACGGCGCGATGGAGATCATGATCGGCTCGCTCGATGATCCGTCCGCTGCGACGGTTCTCTACCACGCGAACCCGAAAGATCGCCTCCCGGTGACCGAGTGCCTGCACACAATCCCAGACCAAAATGCGGAGCGTGCGGCGGAAAACGACGCATGGAACGCGCGGATCATCAACAATCAACACCCTGACCACGACACAGAAGCGTGGAAACCAAAATGACCCAGAAAGAACGCCTTTACCTTTTCGACACGACCCTGAGAGACGGCCAGCAGACGACCGGCATCGATTTTTCGCTCGACGACAAGATCACCATCGCACGGATGCTGGACGAGCTTGGGGTTGACTATGTCGAGGGCGGTTACCCCGGCGCGAACCCGACCGATACGGCGTTCTTCGAGGCCTCCCGCACAACCCAAGCGATCTTCACGGCGTTTGGCATGACCCGCCGCGCTGGCGTTTCGTCATCAAACGATCCTGGCCTCAGGGCTCTCATCGATGCCGCGGGAGACGCAGTCTGCTTTGTGGCCAAAAGCTGGGACTATCATGTGCGCGTGGCGCTCAAGACCACGCCCGAAGAAAACCTCGCCTGCATCGCCGACAGTGTGAAGGCAACCACCGCAGCGGGCAAAGAAGCGCTCATCGATTGCGAACACTTTTTCGATGGCTACAAAGCCAATCCCGACCATGCGCTGGATTGCGCGCGGACGGCCTATCAGGCTGGCGCGCGCTGGGTGGTCCTCTGCGACACAAATGGCGGTACGCTGCCCGCTGAAGTCGAGGCGATCGTCAATGAGGTCGCCAAGACCGTGCCCGGCACGCATCTGGGAATCCATCCGCACAATGATACCGAGCAGGCGGTTGCAAACGCGCTGGCCGCGGTACGCGCTGGGGCAAGGCAAATTCAGGGGACGCTCAACGGCATCGGAGAGCGCTGCGGCAACGCCAACCTAACCTCGCTCATCCCGACGTTGCTGCTCAAACAGCCTTACGCCAGCCAGTTTGAAATCGGCGTTGGACCGGAACAGCTTGCGAAACTGACGGTAACCAGCCGGGCGTTTGACGAAATCCTGAACCGCGCGCCGAACCGTCACGCGCCCTACGTTGGCGCGGCTGCGTTCGCGACCAAGGCCGGCATTCACGCGTCCGCCCTGCTCAAGGACCCCGAGACCTATGAGCATGTTTCGCCCGGCACGGTGGGGAATTCGCGCCGGGTTCTCGTTTCAGATCAAGCGGGTAAATCAAACCTGATCGCCGAGCTGACGCGGCTTGGGCTGAGCATCGACCCCAAGGACCGCCGCCTTGATGATCTGCTTGCTGAGCTCAAAGAACGGGAAGCGGCGGGATATTCCTATGAGGGCGCGGACGCGTCGCTGGCACTTCTGGCCATGGCTCGGCTCGGCACCATCCCCCGCTACTTCAAGGTTGAAAGCTACAAGGTTGGCGTGGAGCGGCGCTTCAACGCGGTCGGCAAACAGATCAGCGTTTCCGAGGCCGTCGTGAAGCTGAACGTTAACGGGGAGCAGCGAATGTCCGTGGCTGAGGGCAACGGCCCGGTGAATGCGCTCGATAAGGCGCTACGCAAGGACCTTGGCCGCTATCAGGCCGCGATCGCCGACCTTGAGTTGGTGGACTACAAGGTGCGTATCCTGAACGCCGGGACGGCGGCGATCACCAGAGTTCTCATCGAAAGCGAAAACACCTCGACTGGCGAACGCTGGTACACGGTCGGCGTCTCGGAAAACATTGTCGATGCGAGTTTTCAGGCGCTCGAGGATTCCATCCTTACTAAGCTCATGCGGGCGGAGGGGCTCATGGCCGTGCCGGCGGCGGAATGATCCGGGATATGCGCATTCGCGATTACGGTCCCATCGATCGCGACGCGATCATGGAGCTCTACCCGCGCGCCTTCCCCGAAGAGGATTTGCTGCCGCTTGTGCGCGAGCTTCTGGCCGCGCCCGAGGCGTTCTCTCTGGTGGCCGACGCGGACGGCGCAATTGTTGGCCATATAGGCTTCACCGCATGCGCCGTGGCAGGCAATAGGGACCGTCTTTCGATGCTAGCACCTTTGGCGGTTGACCCAGATCACCAGCGCCGGGGTATCGGCAAGGGTCTGATTGCGGCGGGCATCGAACGCCTCGAGGCTGAAGGTTATGCAAAGCTGCTCGTGCTTGGCGATCCGGCCTACTATGGACAATGGGGTTTTGCGCAGGAAAGCGGCATCACCCCGCCAGCCATCCCCGGTAACTGGGCGCCTGCGTGGCAGTCGCGGGAGCTTGCTGGCTTGCCTTGTAAAGCGGCAGGGAGGCTTATGGTCCCGGAGTTCTGGGACAAGCCAGAGTACTGGAGCTAAAGCTTTTCCAGGGCTGCTTCATCGCCTTCGAGAGCTTCGCGGCCCAGAGCTGCGACTTCGGCGCGAAGCTTGGGCACGATTACATCGATATCCGAAGTAACGAGATAGCGAATCATCGTCTCTCCCGTGATGAAACCCTCGTCGATCATATGATCGAGCAACTCTGTCAGCGGACCCCAGAAGCCGCCAATATCGGCAAGAAGCACCGGTTTTTTATGGCGGCCAAGCTGCGCCCAGGTGATCATTTCCACGACTTCTTCAAGCGTTCCAATGCCGCCAGGCAACGCAACAAAAGCATCGGCCTCATCGAACATGCGGCGTTTGCGTTGATGCATATCGTCGGTGATCACGAGGTCTTCAACATCTCGAAGCATCACCTCCCGTTCCTGCAGAAACCGCGGAATAACCCCGGTTACCTTGCCTTCCGCTTCGATAGCTGCGCGCGCCACGGTGCCCATGAGGCCCACCGACCCACCACCGTAGATCAGGCGCAGGCCTTCAGACGCCAGATGAAGACCCAGCTGACGCGCAGCACTTTCGTAGGCGGGATTGTTGCCGGTCCGGGATCCGCAGTAGACGCAGACAGAGGTGAGCTTGGTCATATACAACGAGTGGCAGCGACCGCAGGGCCGGTCAAGCGGTTAACAGACGCGGCAAACGCTTGCGAGCGCCCGAAAAGACCGGTAAAACCGCTGTATATCTCCCATTAACCCTAGTGAAAAAGTGCAGCGCATGTATCGTGGCGTCACCCTGATACTCGGCCTCATCGTCCTTGGCGGCGGTGCCGCTTTCTGGTCGCTTTTCTCAAACCAGCCTCAGCCACCCCAAGCGGTGGAATCTGAAATGGTCGGCGAAGCCGTTGCCGCTTTGGTTGACGATGACAACGCAAGCGCAGAGGCAGCACAAGGGTCTGCTTCCGACGAAGCCGTTGCCGCGGCCGAGCCGCAACAGGCCGATAGTGGCGAGGTTGGGCAGCCAATCGATAGCGAGCTGTCCGAAGACGTTACTGCTGGCGCTGATGTGACAACCACGGAAGCAGCAGCAGCCACATCAACTCCAGCTGCTACGACAACAACCGCACCCGATACCGCATTGGCCGCCATCCCCGAGACCGGCGCCGAGGAGGCTTCCGCGGTTGCTGATGCCACTGACGCCCGCGAAGAGGGTGTGGAGACAGCCGACGCGCTTGAAACTGAGGTCGCGCCCGCTGAGGAGCCGGCAATCGGTGAACCGGTATCCGAAGAAATCGCAGCCGTCGAGGAAGCACCCTCCGACTTGGCAGATGACTTGCAGACGCCAGCCTTCGATATCGTTCGTATCGAACCAACCGGCGACGCTTTGATCGCTGGTAACGCCAGCCCGTCCGCGCGCGTCGGTTTGGTCTACAATGGTGAGCTGATCGCGGAGACGGAAGCCGGAGTGACCG